>DATIDO010000209.1:0-3412 GCA_035456245.1 Polyangiaceae bacterium | reverse complement strand
TTTCGCAGCGATGGCAGCTTTTCAAGCCGTCGCGATTCTGCTTGGGTGAGTTCGCCTGGCCGGTCCGGCCCAGCGCTCGGATCATGACTCTTCGCCGTCTCGTCTCCGCTGGGGCCTTCGCCGCACTCGTGCTCCTGCCCGGCGCAGCTTTCGCCTCCGAGCTGGACGCTGCCGTGGTCCTTCCGGCCCGCTACGCGGCGCTGGGCGGCGCTGCTCAGGGTGGCGCGCGGGGTGCCGCTGCGCTGTCGATCAATCCGGCAGGACTGGGTCGAATCGAAGCTGCTGAAGTCCATGTCGGCGTGGCGGCGGAGGTTTCGGTCTCTCAGGGACATCCCGGGGCCGAGTGGTCGGGGAGTTCACAACCGTACTTCGCGCTCTTGCCGGGGGCGGCGGCAGGCTTGCGGCTCGATCCCTGGCTCGCGGTCGGCCTCTCCGTGACGCCGCGCGGCACACTGGGGGCCAGCTACGGCAGCACGACCGGCTCGGGGCCTTGGTCGGAGAGTCGCTTCGCCTATGAGCTGGCGCCGGCGATCGTGCTGAGCGTGCCACGCGACGTGCTCGATGGAGAGCTGACCTTCGGCGCGGCCTATCGGCTCACCTTCGCCGGCGTGGAGCTGGCGCGACCCGATGGCGCGCTGAGCCTGACCGGTGTCGACGCGACCGGTGTGCGCCTCGGAGCGCAATACCAGCCGGTGCCCGAGCTTCGACTCGGCGTGGCTTGGTCGAGCGCGGTGTCGGTGGGGCAGGGCGCCTCCAGCGGGACCTACGCCGGACAGGCGGTGCAGAGTGCAGCGACCTCGCGAGCCATCCCGCAGCTCCTCTCGGCAGGAGGGCGCATCGACATCGATCGCTTCGGTCTCGGGCTCGACTACGAGTTCGCGGGCACCGGCGATTTGGATCGCTCCGAACTCACGGTGACCACGGCGGCGAGCGAAGCGACCTGGGTTCGACCGCTCGGCTACCGCTACGGGCATCGTCTGCGCGCCGGACTCGAGTACCGACTCCCGCTCGGCGCGGATGAGCTGGCCATGCGTGTCGGCTATGGCTTCGGCTCGGCCGTGACCTCGGCGAGCTTCCCCGAGCCGGCAGGGCTTCCCCCTGCTGCGGCCCACACGCCCACGTTGGGCGCCGGCTATCGGGAGCGGTACTGGGAGTGCAACCTGGCGGTCTACGGCCGCTTCGGCTCGACGCGGGTCGATGCCGAGCAGTTGGGATCCTGCTCGACCTGTGGCGGAGCCGGCGAGTACGGGATCGCGACGGTCGGAACCGCGCTCGATTTCTCGATGGCCTTCGAGTGAGCTCGGCTGAGTGAGCGCAGCTGAGTGAGCGCAGCTGAGTGAGTCCGGCCATTGCTCGAGCGCGCCAGCTCGAGCTCACTCGAGCGAACTCACCCGAGAACGGTCATTCGCCGGGCAGACGCGGAGCGATCGACGAGGCACGCAGGGCGGACTGCAGCTTGCCGGCCAGGTTGCCGTACACGTCCATGTAGTCCTGGTGGGCGAGCTCGATCATGTGCTGGGCCTCCTCGACGCCGTACTCCTCGGCGATCTCGGTGGGGCTCATCTTCCCGGGCTGCTGCTTGTAGGTCAGGAAGTAGTGCTTCAGGCGATCGATGAAGGCGCGCGGACAGTCGCTGAGATCGCGCCAGTTGCCGAAGCTGGGGTCGTTCTTCATCACGGCGATCAGTTTGTCGTCCGCTTCGCCGCGGTCGATCATGCGCAGGCCGCCGATGAGGCGCGCGTTCATGAACAGGTTGCCGTGCGGGATGGAGCGCTCCGAGATCACGCAGATGTCCATCGGGTCGTTGTCGCCGACGATGTCGACGCGCCCGGTCACGGCGTTGCAGCGCGCAGCGACCCGTTCGGCGCACAGCGTCTGCGGCACGAGGCCATAAGGCATCGGGCAGGTGTTGGAGTAGATCTGCGGCCGGTCCACCTTCAGGTGGCCCGAGGCCTTGTCCAGCTCGTACTTCACCGTGTCGCTGGGGACGACTTCGATGTAGCAGTTGACGCGCACGGGGGCTTCGTCGCCCATCGTGACGCCGTGCCAAGGGTGGGCCTGGAAGAGAACTCCCAGGATGCTGCGAACCTGATCGTGATCTGGAGGCGTTGGCATGGCTTCTCGCGGGGGCTTTCAAGCAGAGGCGGGGGCCTGGCGCAAACCCTCGAGCCAGCCGTTCGGACGATCCATGACCGCTCTCGCGAACGGTACGCGGCAACGCGTGGATCTCCGAAAGGGTACCACGGCTCGTGGTGATCTCGGCTGCCGCGCCGCGAACTGCGACGCCGCGCTGGAAATCACAGCAGCTGGTAGACGAAGCTCATCGACGAGGTGACGTCGAGCTTCTCGATGCCAGGGACGCCGGGGAAGTTGTTGTAGAGCGTCACTGCGCCGACCGCGAAAGAAAAGCGCTCGAACAGCTGGGTGGTGAGCTGCGCGGCGAAGTTGAGGCGCCAAGCATCCGCTTCCACCACCGACTTGAAGCCTTCGAGCCCGACGTCGAGGGAAAGTCGCTTGTCCATGCGGTGGGCGTAGCCGAGGAACATGCGCACGTTGTGATCGGTGCGGGTCGAAAGCGAATCGGGCTGCGGAACCAGCGTGGCTCGCGCCGCCTGGGCCTCGGCGTTGAAGGCGTCGAACTGGAAGTTGTAGCCGAGCTCGCCCCACAACTTGATCTCGTCGTTGCGGATTGCGTAGGCCGAAACACCAGGGTCGAGGCCGAGGCGCAGGTCGATGCCTTGGAAGCGATCGCGACGTGCCGAGACGGCGAAGAAGCCCGACGCCTGCTCGTCGAAGAAGTAATCGTAGCGGAGACGCCCCTGGTAGTTCTCCACCGTGGGGTTCATGGGCCCCTTGGGATCGGTCGGTGCTACCGCAGGCGCCACCGACTCGGCGTAGTTCATGGCCGCACCGGCGTTGAACTCGTGCGGTCCGCGCCGCAGCAGGAACTTGCCGGAGGTGGTCAGCGCGAAGGATCGGGCGTTACCACCTGCCAAGAGGCCACCGCCCTGCAGGGTGAGTTCGGTGGCGTCGTCGATGGCTGCGGGGACAGCCGTTGCCTTCTCTTTGCCTTCGGCTGCGACCTCGGTCTTGCCACTCGAGACGTTCTGCGCGAGCGCGCTGGTGCTGAGCAACGAGGTGGCCAGTGCGAGGCGGATCTTCGACGATTTCATGGGCGTTGGGTCCGTTTCGTGGAGCGCTCGCTGGCGCTCAGGGGCAGGGTGCGCTCAGGGACAGGGTGCGCTCAGAGCAAGGTGAGCTCAGGGCAGGAGGCTGCAGGAGTAGCTGCCGACCAAGAAGAAGGCGCGCTGACAGCGGACCTGCTTCACGTCGGGGGTGCGGTCGACCTGGAAGGCGAAAGTCTGGCCCACCGGGTTGCGCGACTCACTGACCACTCGCAGGTCGCAGCCTT
>DATIDO010000208.1:0-11235 GCA_035456245.1 Polyangiaceae bacterium | reverse complement strand
CCTCGGTGTGTCCGGGCAGATGCATGGCCGTGAACTCGAGACCCGCCACCTCCGCCCGCTGCCCGTCCCCGAGCGCGTGAGTGACACCGTGGATGCGCTCGCGATCACGCTCGCTGGCGTAGACTGGCACTCCGAACTCGCGCACCAACTCCTCGTTACCGCCCACGTGATCGAGGTGATGGTGCGTGGACAAGATGGCCGCCAGCTCGTAGCCGCCAGCAGCGAGCGCGCGCCGCACCGGCTCGGCCTCACCCGCGTCGACGACGACGCAGGGCCCTCCGACGCCGGAGCTGACCAGATAGGCATAGTTGTCGCGAAGGCACGGAATGGCGACGAAGCGAGCTTTCATGGTTTGTCGGCGGCGCGTGGGCCGCTCGACAAATGGAGCGCCTCGAGGTGCGCGTGCACCACCCGTCGCGCGATCTGGCCCAGATCGGCCAGATCGCCATTCACGGCGACGATGCTGCCCGTCGTGGGATCGAGGAGGCGTACCGAGCTCGAGCGCGGCCCCTGGCCCTTCTGGATGGGAATGCCCAGCGTGCTGATGTCCATCCCGGGATCGGCGCCGCTCGGCAGCTGATTGCGTGACTCGACCCGCAAGGTGAAGCGGTAGCCACGCCCGCCGAGCGTACGCAGGCGCTTGTCGGCCAAGCGGGCCTGCACCTCGCGAGCGAGCTTCTCCCAGTCGGCTTGCGCGCCATCGCTCGACAGCACCTCGATGCGGGTGATGCGGCCCTCTTCATCGGCGCTGATCGACAGGCGAGCCCGGCTGTTGAACGGCACGGTGCCGGAATGGGCAACCGCGATGACTTGCGACACGACGGGGCCCTCGGGCCCCAGCCCTTTCTGCACGTCTTGCCGCGTCAGCTCTTGTGACAGGTGCGTCTGGATTCGCTCGGAAGCATCGATGCGCGCACGTCCGGCGGGCGCGCCCGCGCGCTCACCCGGCGGCAAGAACATCGCTCTCCCCACTCCCAGTTGGTCGAGGCTCAGCCGCGGACGTGCCGGGCCGCGGCTCGCCACGCCATCGGGCGCGCTTCCTTCGGCCACCAGCAGCTCCTCGGTCGACAGGGGAACGCCGGGAGCGGCGTCCACCACCGACCCCTCTTCGCCTCCCGAAACGCGAGCGACTCGACTGCTTGGCGCGCGCTCTGCAGCATGGGCAGCATCTGCGCCACTCAGCGAACCACCAGGGCTACCCTCCTCCTCGACCGCGGTGTCGACGTCCTGTTCCAGCCCGAGTTCGACCAGAACCTCGTCGCTCCGCGCCGGCGCGGGTGAGACGGCGCGCGCCGCCCCCCACCCCATGGCCGCCCCCAGAGCCAACAGGTGCGCAGCGAGCGAAATGCCCGCCATGGCGCCAATGCGCCGCTCACCCTGCCCCAGGCGCCCCATACCTCTGGCCTAGCAGACGCAGCACCGCGGCGCTGCCCATGTCGCAGCGCGTCCGGCAGCACAGCCGGCAGTACGACCGGCAGGCAGCACGACCGGCTTGCGCGCCCTCGTCGCGGCGCCCTCGTCGTGGCGCCGCCCCATCTCCGCGCCGCCCCATCGCCGCCAGGTCTTCCGCGATTCCCGCCCTCTCCACGCCGTTTGACCCTACCCCTCGGGCTGAGCTAGGAACCGGACCCCTCGTTGGGAGGGCCCTTCTCCGGAAGGGATGCGCCCGTGGCTCAGCTGGATAGAGCGTTGGCCTCCGAAGCCGAAGATCGCTGGTTCGAATCCAGCCGGGCGCGCAAAACTTCGAAACGAAACGAGACAGTCCGGAACCGGGCTGTCTCGTTTTGCTTTCGGGGGTGAATGGCCTCGCCGGGGTGACCCGCCGTCCCCTCAGCGGTAGCCGACCAGCACGGCGGTGAGGGCGTAGAACGGCTCGGTATGGGCGCCGCCGTCGTAGTCGCAGCTGGTGTCGAACACGCAGGAGTTCTGGTTGCAGTTGTCGGGCCGACACGTGTTGTCGTAGCTCTCCACGTCGTACGCCACGGAGATGGACTCCATCGCCGCCTTGGCGGGCGCACCCACGTTGGCCGTAGCGTCCATCCACAGCTCCCTCACGCTGGCACCGGGGCACCAGCCCGCGCGTGAGTACTGCCAGGTGCCGTTCTGGTTCTGCACGGCCGTGGTGGCGCAGTCCGTGCGCCACACGGTGCGCTCGTGCGAGGCGCCCTCCACTTCGAAGTAGTGCTTCTTCGGGCAGAACTCCGCGCAGTTGTCGCGGTTGCCCTGGCCATGACCGGTCACCGTGGCGCGCACCGACAGGCCACAGACCGACGAGGGCAGCGTGACCTCGCGGGCCGGGGCGTCGTTCGACACCGAGCGCGACGGATTGCCGACGCGCACCTGCGGTGCCGACCACAGCGGCAAAACGAGCGTGGGCTCCTTCGCCGGTTGGCCGCCCTTCATCTCGATCTTCGCGGTGACGAGCCAGCCATCCACCCAGGTGTCGATGAAGACGCGCAGCTCTTCGTTTCCCACGAGGGCGGGCCGCACGTCCGTGAGATCATACGTGAAGGTGCCACCCACACCGTAGGGCGTGACGAAGCGTCCGAGCTCCAGCATCTGATCGCCCCCGGGATCGCCAGCCTTCTTCTGCTGGACGATGCCGATGTTCCCCCAACGATCCCAAGGATCACAGCCGCCCTGAGGACAGGCCAGCGTGAAGGTCAGGGTGATCTTTTCGTAGGTGCCCGCCTCCGGAAAATCGACCGTCTTGTACAGGTAGCGAGCGCTACCAGTCATGTGCGCCTTGTCGAAGATGGTCAGACTCGTGTCGACTCCGCTGCGATTGCAGGCGGCCGGTGCCTGCGACTCGTCGGTGTCGACGCGAACGACGGACGTTTCGCCTTCGCCCGAGCAACACAGGATCGCATGGGGGTGGCGGGTAGCGACGTCCAGGCTCACGCCCTTCACGTACTCACCGGCAGCGCATTCGGCCTTGAAGCTGGAAGGGTCCCAGTCGCCCGTGGTGGTGTTCGCTCGATTGTCGCCGGCGTTCACGTTCCGCACCGTGCACGCACCTGCAGAAGCGACCGAGGCGTCGGCGCAAACCAAGTCGTAAAGCGCACCCTCCGTATCGCGAGACACGCCGACCACGGCCTCGTTCGCAGCGCACTCGCCCTTGCGGTAGCCGTTGTCCCAGTCGCCCGTGGTCGCATCGCGTCGGTCATCCCCGCAGTTGGGGCGGACGACGGCCTCCGGCGCGCTCCAGCTGTGTCCGGCTGCGCACTGCAGGATACGGGGCGAGACGCATTCGTGGTCCAGCGAGAGGCCGGTCATGACCTCGCCCGCAGCGCATTCGCCCTTGTAGCGACGAGGGCTGAAGTCGCCGTCGGCGACGTACCCGCGCATGTCACCGTTGCTGAAGTCGTAGTAGGAGGGCTCGAGTTCACCGCCAACGCCGCCACCAAGGCCCGCGCCACCGCTCGAACTGGAGCCGCCCGTGGACGCCCCGCCGCCCGAGTCGCCTGCGTCGGCCCCCGAGTCGTCCGTTGCGTTTCCGGAGTTGCCGGAGCTACAGGCTACGAGCGCGAGGAGCGCCAACAGAGGGAGTCGAACGAGTAGTGAGTCGCGCATGACGGTCTCCCCCGAACGGATCGGGGCTCTCGGGGGATGTCCGTTGCCCCCGCGATCCGTCAGCGAAGCGGCAGAAGCTCCAACGCATTCGCCATTGGCGAGCGATGCCATTGGAAGATTCCTTCCGCTCTTGCGCGCGCTCCGAATGGAACTGCTTCCGATGGGCGCGCGATGGCGCCTGTCCGGCGACCGTTCACTTCTTGGTGCGGCAGGCCGCGTATGTGTGCTCGCCCGCACCCGTGATCTTCACGTCGATGAACAGACGCTCGAGGAAATGCCGCAGCGCCGAGCGCGGCCAAGCCGTTGGCTTGCCGCTCGTTGCGACCGAGACGAATCTGGTCGCCATGAAAAAGCTCGCGGTCTTCTATTGGATCACGGTTGGTCTGGTCCTGTTCTTCTTCGTGCCAGGCGCGGTGATGAACATCATGAGGACCCCGGACTGGCTCGAGGTCTTCAAAGCGCTCGGCTACCCGGCCTACCTCTTGCCGTTCTTGGGTGTGGCCAAGCTGCTCGGCTGCCTCGTCGTGGCGCTGCCCTGGTTCGACCGCGGCGTATGGCTCCCCCGCCTCCGTGAGTGGGCGTATGCCGGGCTCGTCTTCGACCTCACCGGAGCTGTCTACTCCGCCCTCATGGTCAGTGGCTTCGATCCTCGGCTGCTGTTCATGTTCGTGGCGCTCGCCATCGTGCTCGCCTCCTATTGGCTTTGGCACCAGCGGCGGGCTGCCCTCGCAGGGTAACCGGCGCCTGCGACCAACGCGCGTGAGCGACGGGGCCATCCCCCCGCGAAATGAAGAAAGGGCGCCCTCGCGGGCGCCCTTCTCGCATTCCGAATCGCCTCCGTCAGATGGGGCAGACGTTCACGACCCCCTTCGAGTTCGTCATGGTGACGAACGCGCCGGTGCCGTCGGGGCAGCGGCCGGCCGTGTTGACGTGACTGGTCCAGCTGTAGCTGTCCACCGTCGCACCGTAGGGAGTGTAGAGCGTGGCCGAGTCAGCCCCACCGAGCCCATAGGGCAGCGTGGGCGCTTCGATCACGTAGTATCCGCCCGCCGGAATCGTCGTGCCCGCGGGGATGACGTACCAGTGGGTCGGATCGGCCACATCGGCGTCGGTGAGCAGCCAGTTCGAGATGTCCACCGCCGCCGCACCCTTGTTGTAGAGCTCGACGAAGTCCGTTCCATTCGAGAACACCTCGTTCAGCACCACGTCGGCGCTGCCCGGCGTAGCTACGGGTTGGCAGTCGTTGACCAGGCCCGGAGTCGGCAGACCACCGCTCACGCCGTCCGTGACCCAGAAGCGCAGACCGCTGTCGCGGCAGCGACTGAGCGAGATGGCGTGGCTGGTCCAGCTCGTCTGATCGACCAAGGTGCCGCGAGAGGTGGCAACCTCGACCGTATCCGCCGAACCCAGGCTCGACGTGGTGATCTGCAGGTAACCGCCGGCAGGAATGATGGTGTTGGCCGGCACGATCGTGCGGACCGCGTCCACGTCCGAGATCTGCCAGCCGCTGATGTCGGCGGGGGTCGCGCCGCGATTGCGCAGCTCGATCCAGTCGCCAGGCGCCAGGTTGCTGTTCACCTCGCTCAAGACCACGTCGGGAATGACCTCCGGCGGCTCGCTGGCTCCGCCGAGCACGGTCGGGCTCAAGCGTAGGAAGAACTCCTGCGCCTGACCGCCGTCGTTGTCGTTGACGACCCAGAGGACGCCGCCACCCAATGCCAGCCCCTCGAGCTTCTCCTGATCGAAACGGAAGGGGTGGGTCAGCAGGTTGACGGCCAGCGTCTTGGCGACCGGATGCGTCGGATCGTTCACCACGCCACTCGACAGGGTGAACGTGCGCACGGTCTTGTTCAGAGCGCCGCCTGCCCAACCCTGATCGCGCTCGATGACGGCGAACTTGTCGCCACCCACGTGAATCAGCTCGCTCAGGAAGGTGTTACCTCCCGTACCAGCCACACCCGGAACGTCTGCGTCGAGTGTGTAGTAGTAGAAGTTCCACACTCCCGAATCGACGTCGTACTCACCGATGCGGGTGGTCATGCCCTGGCCGGTGAGCGGACGCTGGAAGGCCACGTAGACCTTGAGCCCGCCTGCGTTGCTGGGATCGCCGTCGACCACGGTCACACCCTCGAAGCCGTTCGAGCCCATGGTGGCCCAGTCGAAGGCGTTCGTGGCCGCCCCGCAGGGTAGATCCACGATGCCGCCGGTACCGTAGGAAGGATCCAGCTGACCGACCGCGTCGAAGAACAACACGCGGTTCGAGTCGATGCCGGCGGTGCAACCCGCGCCCGCGCCGTTGGTGGCCACGCCCTCGGTGGCGACGATGAAGCCGCCCTCGGGGTTGAAGACCAAGCCTTCGGGATCGATGCCCTGCAGCTGGGCGCCGCTGGCGTCACGCAGGCGCAGCTCGCTCACCACATCCATGCGCCGCGCACCGTGATCGGGTGCGAAGGCCCAGATGCGCGAGTCGAGGAAGGCGTTGTCGGGGATACCCCAGATCAGGCTGGTCTGCTCGTCGTAGGCCAAGGCGCTCAGCGCACCGAAGGGCATGCTGCCCGTGCGTGGCTGGTAGACGTCCTCACCGTGGCCCGCGTCGGCCAGGTCGGAGACGGCCTCGTAGATCCACAGGCCACCGCCAGTCACGTTGCCTTCGCCGGCCACCACGAGCAGGTTCCGCGAGGTGAGCGCCAAGGCGCTCTCGGGCCGCATGGGTGCCCCCAGCACCTGAGTGATGACAGGCGATGCCGGCGTCGTGGCGTCGATGACGAACACGCTGGAGTTGCGCTCCCCGGTCACGAAAGCGAACTGTCGGCCGCCGAAAATGCCCGCGGCGCAGCCCTCGGGCTCCACGCCCTTGGCATTGGAGCGAGCGTCCGGATAGGCCCCGCTGCGGAAGGCCGCCTGCTCGAGCGCGTCCCCGCTGTCATAGACCCGCGCACCCTCGAGCGAGAACACCGAGAAGCCTCGTCCGCCGATGCCGAAGCCGCCCTGGCCCGTGGCAGTGTCGCCCTCGTTGGCGCTGATGAAGTGCTTCTCGTCACCCAGCAGGCACACGCCGTCGGGCTGTAGCTGACCCACGAAGGGCTGGCTGAGGTTCCAGATCTTGTCGTTCAGCAGATCGGCCTTGGCGTGTACCGAGGTGCCCGCGTCGATGTAGCGGGTCACCGTGTTGGTCGTCAGGTCGATGACGGCGAAGACGTTGTTCTCCTGCAGCGAGACGATGGCCGTCTTGCCGTCAGCCGTGATGTCGACGTACTCGGGCTGCGGATCGCTGAGCTGGTTACCGATGGCGGGGGTCAGCGCGATGGTGACCACGGTCGACGCCGACGGATTGGCGTAGTTCAGGGTCACGACCTGAACGCTGCCGGGGCGCGCCTGTGCCACGCCGTTTCCAGCCTCGTTTTCTTCGTCCTCGATGGCGATGACGGCCTTCGTGCCGTCGGGGGTGATGGCGACGCTGTCGGGGCCCACGCCCAGAGCGAGCTGGCCCACGATGGCGCGGGTAGCGACGTCGATGACGACGAGCGCACCGGGATCGGCGTTGGCGATGGGCTCGCCGGTGTCCTTCACCACGACCACCACGTGCTGACCATCCGGCGAGAAGGCGACCGAGGTCGGCTCGCCGTCACTTCCGGCCACCGTGGCGCCCACGTTGCTCGTACCCAACTGGATGGGGCTCGCCGGGTTGGTGATGTCGACGAAGCCGACCAGTTGCGAGTTGCTGCTGGTGAAGGCCAGCGTCTTGCCGTCGGGCGACGCCGAGGCGATCTCCGCAATGGGGCCACCCAGGCCGGTGATCTTGGAGACCAGGCGGAAGCCGGCGACCGAGCCCGTACCGGGCGAGCCGCTGCAAACGTACGTGGTGCCGGACACCTCAGCGGCGTCGAGGCTGCCGTCCTCGTCGGCATCGATGCCCGACTGCACACGGACCCCGCCCGCCGTACAATTCGGCCCCGAGGGCTCCACGGCGGTCTCGAGCAAGACCACGGGAGCGTCTTCACCCGGCTCGCCCTCGGCGCCCGGCTCACCCGGCTCACCCTCTGCGCCCGGCTCGCCCGGCTCACCGTCGTCACCCTTCGGGCCCGGCGTAGCGGTGCCAGCCGCGTCCAAGCACACGAACACCGTGCTCTCGACCTCGGCGTCGCTCAGCTGTCCGTCTTCGTCCTCGTCGCGTCCAGCGCGCAGGCGGGTGCCGCCGAACTCGCAGTTCTCGCCCGCCGGCTCGCTCGCCGAGGCGAGCAGGGGAGCCGCCGACGCGACGTTCGCAGCTTCGTCACCGTCGTTGCCCGAGCAGGCGGTCGACAGAATGGCTGCACTCAAGCCCAACAAACCCCATCGTCTCGTCGTCACGCGTTGCGTCTCCCAAGCGGGCGGTCCCAACTGACCGCCGGTCAGCCTCTGCGGGCTGGCGAGCCGCACCTAACACTGGGCCGGTGTGCACCGGGTGAAACGTCCCCCACGTTTGCGTGACGGTGCGATGCGTGAACAATGACGCCCGCCATGGACCGACCGATCTACAAAGTCCTCACCGCCGAACAGTGGGCGCGAGCCGAACGCGACGACCGAGTCGAGGCGCCGGTGGACGTCGCCGATGGCTACGTCCACTTCTCGACCCGCGAGACCCTGCAAGGCACGCTCGACAAATGGTTCGTGGGGGAGCGCGACTGCGTATTGCTCGCCTACGAGCCAGCCGACTTCGCGGCGACGTTGCGCTGGGAGCCGTCGCGGGGCGGGCTATCGTTCCCACACGTCTACGGACCGGTGCTTCGCTCCCTCGCCCGCCGCACCTGGACGCTCGCACAAAACGAATCGGGGGCCCCTCGGGCCCCCGACGATCTCGACTGACTGGGCTCGCGGGCTCAGGGCGCCTTCGCGCCGGCGCCCGCAGCCAACCAGCGCTCGGGCAGCGTGACGTTCACGCTGGTGCCTGCGTCGGTCGCCGAGTTGGCCAGGGTGATGCGGTATTCGCCAGCGGCAACATGGAAGCCGCGCCCCACCACGAAGCGAGCCAACAGGCGCGGATCGACGCGGACCGTGACTTCCTGAGCCGAACCTGGCTCGAGCGCGACCTTCTGGAACGCACCCAAGCGCAGCGGCGCCTCCCAACCACCCGCGACGGGTGACACGTAGATCTGCGCCACCGCGCGACCCGCGCGCTTGCCCGTGTTCTTCACGCGGAAGCTCGCCTCGAGCTCGCCGTCGACCAGCTTCGCGCCCAGGTTCTCGTAGGCGAACGTCGTGTAGCTGAGGCCATGACCGAACGAAAACTGCGGCGCCTGCTTGCGCGCGGCGAACCAACGGTAGCCGACGGCCGAACCCTCCGTGTACTCGACGACGAAGCGCTGCTTGTCCGGCAGCCCCTGACCGGCGATGCGCGGCCGCGGCAACTGCTCGAGCGAGCGGGGGAAGGTCGCGGCCAGGTGACCAGAAGGGTTCACCTTACCCGTCAGTACGCGCGCGATGGCAGGCCCGCCGCGGCTGCCCGGGTACCAAGCCTCGAGGATGGCAGCGACGCGCGAAGCCCACGGCAGCAGCAAGGGGCCGCCATTCTCGAGCACCACCACGGTCCGACGGTTCGCCTTGGCGACGGCCTCGACCAGCTGATCCTGCCCATCGGGCAGACTGGCCTCGAAGTCCATGTTCTCGGTGGTCCACTGCGTGGCGAAGACGAGCGCCACGTCCGCGCCTCGGGCCGCGCGAGCGGCAACGGCCGGATCCTTGCCATCGACGAACTCGATCTTGGCGCCCGGGAGTTCGGCGCGCAGCGCCTCCAGCGGTGACGACTTGGCGTAGACGTGCGGCCCCGGCCAGCTCGAAGGCCCCAGCCCGCGCACCTGGTTGCCACCCCGCGCATAGACCTGCGCCGAGCCACCGCCGGTGAGCACGCCAACGTCCGCATGACCACCGATCACCACGATCCGCTTGGCCGTCGCAGCGATCGGCAGAACGCCGTCGTTCTGCAGCAGCACCATACCCTCTTCGGCGTCGGCCTGCGCGACCTGCTCGTGCGCGTCGAAGTCGATGGGCCCCAGCTCCGGCGGCAGGTCGATGACGCCCGATGCGATCAGCGTACGCGCGATGCGCCGCACCATGTCGTCGAGACGGCTCTGCTGGACCTTGCCGGCTTGAATGGCCCCATCCAGCTTCTCCAGCCACTGGTAGCTGTCCAGCTTGAGAACCCCGGTCTCCTGGTCGAGCCCGCTGTTCGCGTTCTCCACGGTGTCGTGCTGGGCGCCCCAATCGGTCATCACGTAACCGTCGAAGGCCCAGTCACGCTTCAACACCTGATTCAACAGCCACTCGTTCTGGCAGGCGTAGACGCCGTTCACCAGATTGTAGCTGCACATCACCGAGCCGGGCTTGCCCTGCTCGATGGCGAACTGGAACGCCAAGAGGTCGCTCTCGCGGGCGGCCGCCTCGTCGATGTGAACGTCCACCCAGTTGCGACCCGTCTCTTGGTCGTTGAGCGCGAAGTGCTTGACCGTAGCGACGATGTGGTTCGATTGAATGCCGCGGACCAACGCGCCGACCATGGTGCCGGCGAGCCAGGGATCTTCGCCGCCGTACTCGAAGTTTCGGCCGTTCCCCGGTTCACGCAGCAGGTTCACGCCGCCTGCCAGCATCACGTTGAAACCGCTCGAGCGGGCCTCGCTACCAATCGTCTGGCCACCGCGCTCCGCCAACTGGGGATTCCAGGTCGAGGCCGTGAGCAGACCCGACGGGAGCGCCGTGCGCTCCAGCTCGGGGGGCGCTTCACCTTGGGTTGCGACACCACTGCCGGCGTCGGTCTGCCACTGGGGGGTGAACTGCAAACGCGGCACACCGCGCACGAGCCCTGCCGACTGCTTGCGCGCCTCGGGATAGCGGTAGTCACTCCAGTCGGCTTGCACGCCGAAGTACCCGGTGATGACCGTCAACTTCTCCTGCTGCGTCATCGCCTCCACCAGGCGCTTCGCGCGCTCGTCGGCAGACGCGCTCCGATCCAGCCAGGCCAAGGGATCCTTGGCAGGGGCCACCGGAGCGGGCGCCACCTCGGGCTCGGGCGCTGACGTTGCTCCACCACCACAGCCCGCGAGAGTCGAGGTCGCCGACGCCAGCAACGCACCGAGTACGAGGCGCGAGGGGGCAGCACCGAGGAGGGAGAACGGGGAGCGAGACGAGTTCGATCGCATGGGCGCCCACTGCTACCGAAGAAGCGCTTCCGTTTGAAGCCCAAACCCGGACTTTGCGTCGCGGCGTAGGCTGATCCAGCGCAAAATTCGGCTCGGATGGCCGAACCAGCGGGCCGGGGCCGGTCTGCTTTCGGCCCTGCTCAGCTCGCCTGGGCTCTGCCGTGGTCAGCTCAGCGGATGCGCTGGTGATCCCAGCGGGTGTCCGTCAGCGCCGAGCTGATACTGAAGATGCACACATCGGCACCTTCGCGCAGGCACGCCCGTTGGGTCACGTTGCTCGGGCAACCAACCGCCGTCAGTGCAGCCGTCAGGATCCCCTGCTCCATGACGCAGTGATGTGGCGTGGTCTTCTCCAGCTCGGCGTAACCGGGTTGGAACTCGAGTACCTTCCAGCCGCCGATCCCGCTACCGCGGTTGGCGTGGTGGTACATGCCGTCAATCCCGTAGACGACGTCGCGCGCCGACTTGGCCACCTCGAGCAGGCGCTCCT
>DATIDO010000207.1:0-9774 GCA_035456245.1 Polyangiaceae bacterium | reverse complement strand
GACCGGCGCGTGCGGCTGCGGAGGCCGCGACCTGGAGGGCTTGTTGGCTCTTGGTGGTGAGACGATCGAAGTTCATCTGTTTGCCTCGTTCGTTGGCTCGGCGGTGCTGACTGGACGGTGCTGGCTCGGTGCAGGATCGATGGCTGGCTCGGTGCAGGCTCAACCTGGGTTCGGAGAGGAATTGCGCAACCCTCGACGGGCTCCGCATCCAGGGACGAGGCTCCGGTGTTCACCAGGCCTCGCCGCCGACTGCTGCCCGACGCTTCTGCGGGTAAACAATGGTTCAGTGTCGCGAAGCACGGGCTTCGCGACGAAATAGGGACCGGGGGACGCCGTCGCCGCAGGGCGCCGGGAGGGCCGCGCGAGGAAGGGCCGCGCAGGGGAGGGCCGCGCGGGGGAGGCCGCTCGCGAGATGGCAAGGACGACTCGTACTGCTCGGAGAGGGCACTACTCGGAGGGAGCACTGCTCGGGGAGAGCACTGCGCCCGAATCGCCGCACACGCGATGGCGCCCGCTCGACGCGAACCCCGAAGCGGCGCCGCGGTCCACGACGGCCCCCGGTCCGCCACAACCTAAGTCCACCCCGAGCCCTGGCAAGATGCGGCGCCGCTGCGGACGACGCTTTTCCCTTGCGCGCAGGCGACTTTCCGATTGCCATACGCGCCATGCCTGCCCCGACGGCCCCCTCCGCTGCCCAGCCCACGACCCGCACGCTCGAGCGTCGCGTTGCTCTGCAGAACCGCATTGCTTCTCGGGGCGCGGTTTCGTTCTCGACCGCGGTCAAGATCGGCATCGGCTGGGTGCTGTTCCTGGTGATGGCGCTGTTCTACGCGATGCTGCCCATCGCTTCGCTGCAGCTCCTGCCCTTCCTCTTCTTCGGCGTCGTGTGCTTGCTCACCTCGCTCTACGACGACGCCGGCCTGAACGGTCAGTGAGCCGCTGCGCCGATTCGGCGCGCGACTGATACTCGTCGTTCGTGCGCGCGGAGACGCGTCGAGACGCACCCGTCGTTCGGGGACCACTGGTCACGGACGGCTTCATCACAGACAGCTCGGGCGACTTGCCCGTGTACCGTCGAATTGCTCACGGCGCCTCGCGAAGAGCCGAGCCGCCGTGCTGCTGAATCGCCGTGTTGAACCGCCCTTCGCCGAGCATCGGGCGCCGGGCCGCTGTTGCCATCGCGGGCCGAGCCATCGGGCCCGATGGTGGCCTTCGAGCCTGAAAACTGGGCCAATCAGGCGCTGAATGCCATGTTCTGGCCGATCTCCGGGGCAGTTCAGCCGTGCTGCACTCGAACCGGGGAGCCGAATTTCCTTGCGAAACGAGCAGCCCGGCACGAGCTTCCGGGCGAAACCACATGGCGTCCCCCAGCCTGAAACTCCCCGCCGCCCTCGCCTTGGCAGGGTCCATCCTCGGCCTGCTGTTCGCGGCCTATTCCACCTCCGACTACGCCGCGCACCTCGACCGAGGCATCCACGACCTACACTGCAGCGTCATCCCCGGCATGCCGCCGAGCAGCGATGCCGAGGCCTGTCGCGCGGCCATGTACAGCCCCTATTCGGCCATCGCGCGCGGCGCCATTTGGGGCGGCGTGCCGATCTCGCTGTTCGCGCTCGGCGCCTTCTCCTTCTTCGCCACCTACGCAGCCTTCCTGCTGATTCGCGGAGCCAGCAGCGGTCGCACCGCGCGCCTCACCTTCGGCGTCTTGGGCGTCACCCCCCTGCTCGTCTCGCTGTGCATGCTGGTGCTGGCGATCACTCGCGTCGGCGCGCTGTGCAAGACGTGTGTCGGCATCTACATCTCCAGCTCGCTCTTGGCGATCGGCGCGGTGTGGATCGCCACCACGGGTCTGCGCCTGACGGCGCGCGGCTCGGATCGACTGTTCGCGTTGGCTGCCACCCTGGCCGCAGCGCTCGGCCTCGCCACGGCCCTGCCCGCCGTGACCTACGCTGCGACGGCCCCCGATCACTCCGCGCACCTCGAGAAGTGCGGCAGCATCAAGCTGGCTCCCGAGGCCAAGCACGAGCTGCTCGAGCTGAAGGGCAGCGACGCGCGCCGTGAGGCCATGTTCTTCGAGGATCCGCTGTGTCCGACCTGCAAGGCGTTTCACGCACGCCTGCTGGGCGAGGACGTGATCGACAAGCTCAACACCCGCTTGGTGCTCTTTCCCTTGGACAGTGAGTGCAACTGGATGCTGGGCGAGCCGCTTCACCCCGGCGCCTGTTTGCTGAGCCGCGCCATCCTCTGCGCGGAGGATCCGCGCAAGGCTCTCGAATGGTCCTTCGACAATCAGGAGGATCTGGCGCGAGCCGGTAAGGCCGGCCCGACTCAGCTCGGCCAGCGCATCTCCGCAGGCCTCGGCGACAAGGTCGCCGCCTGCATGAACTCGACCAAGACCAAGCAGCGCTTGAACAAGCACCTCCACTACGCCGCCGAGAACAACGTCCCCCTGTCGACGCCACAGATGTACCTGGGCCAGAGCCGCATCTGCGACGAAGACACCGACATCGGCCTGCGCTTCACCCTGCGCCACCTCGCTCCGGAGCTCGTCCAGTGACCGATCCCTACGATCCCCTCGCCGCCACCAGTGCCTCCGACCCCGGTCGCGACGACCGTCGCACCGACGTGGACCCTCCTCGCGACAGCCGCCTCCCGGCTGCCCTGGTGGGCCACTGGCCCTTCTGCATTGCCGGCGCAGCGCTCGTGCTCGCGGTCTGCGGTGTGGTGGCGACCGCCACCCGTTCGGCCGCCGCGCGACTGGAAGCCCCGCGCGCCGAGCAGTCGACTCCCGCCGTGGCCATCGCCAACCAGGCCGAGGTCGCCTACTGCACCCCGCAGTTCAAGGAAGTGCTCGAGCGCGTCCTGCACGCCTGCGGCTTGGACGGAGGCACCAGCCGTCGAGGCTGCGCACCCTCCGACGTGAAGTCTTTCGCCTCGATCAGCGACGAAGACTTCAACGCCCTGTTCTCGCCGCTGCGCGAGCGCGGCGCCGTGCTGCTGTTCGACAACGCCTCCGACGAGCTCGACGCCCCCAGCAAGGCGCTGCTCGAGGAGCGCTGGGCCGATCGCCGTGGCGCCCGCTACTTCTTCGTGGTGGCCCGCGCTTCGAAGAGCGGCAGCCAGCAGAAGAACCGCGCGCTCTCCCACCGTCGCGCCAACTCGGTGAAGTTCCACGTCGGCTCGCTCGCCGAAGATCCCGACCTCGACAAGAAGGTCGGCGAGCTGTGGCTGGGCAACGAGTTCGCTCAGCTTCCGGCCTCGTTCTGTGAATGGCCTTCCTCCCGCAAAGACCAGAAATGCACCGACGAATCGATCAATCGCAGCGCCTTCGTCTCCTGGGTGGATTGTCGCCTGTGACTTCGGCCTCTCGCTGGGCATCGCTCGGCGCCCTGGGCGCCTTCTTCACGCTCGGTTGCGACGAACCGGCCAGCGCCGGAACGGCGTCCCACGAACGCTCCCAAGCGGTTCTGGCTGCGCCCGGCTCCGCCGCGTCGGCACCCGCGCCTTCCGCGGTCGCAGCGACTGCTCCCGGAGCGAGCCCGAGCGGCTCGGCCAAGCCGGCGCGACACGGCCCGCTTTGCGCCTCCAAGCCGGGCGGCAAGCTGCCTGATCGCAAGGTGGGTGGCCGCGGCGCTCGTGGCGTGAGCTTCGCGGGTGGCAAGCCGGCAGCGGGCCAGGCTACCTGGGTCAACCTGTGGGCTGCGTGGTGCGAGCCCTGTAAAAAGGAGCTGCCCCTGCTCCACGACTTCCAGCGTCGAGCCAAGGCCGACGGCGTCCCGTTCCAGCTGGCCTTCTTCTCGCTCGACGACGACGAGCGGCAGCTGCAGCGCTTCCTGGACTCTCCGAACGCCGGTCTCGATCACAGCTTTTGGCTGCGCGAAGGCGACGAACGGGAGAACTGGCTGGCGGATGCGCGGCTGACGGCCGAACCGCGGCTGCCCGTTCACTTGTTGGTCGGCGCGGACGGCGAGATCTTCTGTCGGGTCGATGGCTCGATCGAAGCGGAAGACTACGCGGCCGCCCTCGAGCTACTGCGCTCTCACCTGTGAGGCCCGGAGATCCCATGAACAGCTGGTTCCACCGAGTCCTTCCCCGAGCGATCTTGGCATCGCTCGGACCCTTGCTGACTCTCGGCGTGGCTGGCTGCAGCAAGAAGGAGTCCTTCTCCGAACCTCCGGCGAAGAGCGCCGCGCCAGCGCGCGAGAAGCCGCTGGCCGTGGGAGATCCGGCTCCCGACTTCGAAGCGGTCGCTCACGACGGCAGCCACGTTCGCTTGCGCGACCTGCGCGGCAAGGCCGTCGTTCTCTATTTCTATCCCAAGGATGGCACGCCGGGCTGCACGACGGAGGCCCAGGCGTTCCGTGACGAGCAGGCCGCCATCGAGCGCGCGCAGGCTGTCGTCTTGGGTATCTCGGCCGACGACAACCAATCGCACCGTCACTTCGCCGAGGAGCATGGATTGCCGTTCCTGCTCCTCCCAGACACGGAACACTCCCTGGCTCGCGCCTACGGTGTGGGGTCCTTCTTGGGTATGCCCAGCCGCGTGACCTACCTGATCGATCGACAGGGCCGCGTGGCGCGCGTCTATCCCAACGTCGATCCGAATCACCACGCCGCAGAAATCCTGCGTGATCTGAGCCAACTGCCGCCCTGAGAACTGGCGCCGCGCGGCTGGTTGCCGGCTGGCAACGCTCGCGCCTCCATGGCGCGAGCGCGGTCGGGTCAGTCGTCGGGGATCTCTTGGCCTGGGAACAGCACGTCGGTGAAGCCCAGCTTGGTCAGATCGGTCATACGCGTCGGATAGAGCCGCCCGATCAGGTGATCGCACTCGTGTTGGACGACACGCGCATGAAAGCCCTGGGCGATGCGATCGATCGGTTGCCCCAGCACATCGACGCCGCGGTAGCGGATGTGTTCGACCCGCGGCACCAAGCCGCGCAGCCCGGGCACCGATAGGCATCCCTCCCAGCCTTCCACGGCTTCGTCCCCGAGCAGCTCGATC
Organism: Polyangiaceae bacterium; assembly: GCA_035456245.1. Classification (GTDB taxonomy): domain Bacteria; phylum Myxococcota_A; class Polyangia; order Polyangiales; family Polyangiaceae; genus NIC37A-2. Next base: position 4,772 of record DATIDO010000207.1, on the reverse strand, counting down.
GTGGGGTTCAACAGGATGGTGCGTGGCACCGCCTCGGCGTCCGGGTAGCGCTCACTCGTCTCGAAGCCGAAAATGACCAGTTGCTTGTCCACGCCAATCTGCGGCGCAGCCAAACCAACGCCTCCGGCCGCGTGCATGGTCTGGAACATGTCACTCACCAGTTCTTCGAGCTCACTGGTGCCGAACGCCTGGATGGGCTGAGCGATCCGCAGCAGCCGCGGGTCGCCCATGCGCAGAATTTCTCGGACCGCCATGGGGCGAATCCTAGCGGAAAGCGACCCGGCCGCGCAGAGCCCTTCGAGCGACCCACCGCAGGCGGCGGATCTGCAGTGCGCTGGGCGGAGCCGTTACGGAGCTTGGCTGAGATCCTGGTAGGTGCCGTCGAGCATGAGCAACGACAGCACTCGCCACGAGGTGTTGTAGTAAATGCTGCCCGCGTTGTCGTGAGCCGAATCACCGACGATCAAGGCGTTGGGCGTGATCAGATCCGTGTAGGCGCCGGAGGCGAAATCCGCGTGCGAGGCGTCGAACATGGCACCCACCGCGGCCGGGCCAACGAAGGCCGCCGCGCGACTACCGTCGACCGAGAATTGCGGGTGCGGGGTGCCGTTCAGATCGTAGCCGTCGATGATGTTGGCCAGCCCCACGCCCTCGTAGAACGAGGTGATCTTTTCGAGGTAGGCCTTGGCCCTCGGCTCACCGTGCCAGCAGTAGTCCTGACCGATGCGGAACGGCGTACGGCAGGAGTCGAACTGGAAGTGCAGGACGCCGTTGGTCTCGACCGGCACGCCCTGGTCGTTGCACCACGCAGGAACCAGCCCATTTTCTGCGTTGCCGCTCGCAGCGTTCAAGGAACGCTCGATGATGTCGTAGCTCGAGCGCACGACGTCGAGCCAACCCTGATTGCCGGTGAACTCGGCGAAGGTTCGGTAGAAAGCCGGCGCGAAGTAGGAGGGATTGCGCACCGAGTTCGCACCCCAAGTGTCACCGGAGAGCAGCACTTCGCCGGCTGCATGGTCCACCTCGAACTGCCAGACCCGGTCAATCTGGGCCCGCGCCAGCTCTTCGTAGCTGGCGGCCAGGCTCCCCTGCCCGCCCCACTTCACGTGCGCTTGGACGAGCGCGAACGCGATGTCTTCGTCCGAATCCGTCGCACCACCACTGCCCTCGGTGGCTCCATCGGGTCCGATGTACCAGTTCATCAGGCCGTTCTCGTTCACGTGCAGCTGGGAGTACTGCCAGAGCGCGTCGAACGTCGGCTGGTCGTCCATGTAGACGGACAGCAACATGCCGTAGGCAATGCCTTCCGAAACGGTCGAGTTGACGATCGCGCCTGCCGAGTTGGGGCGCCTCACGCGCAGGAAGCCGCCTGCACCATCGGCAGTGAGCAGCGTCGTCTTCCAGTGCTCGTAGGCCTCCTGCGTGTCCTCGTGATTGGCGTTCGCCGGCAGCTGGCAGAAGTTTTCGGTTCGCGAGCGGGGCTCTCCCCCACCACAGCCGACGAAGGCGAAAGTCGAACCAAACAGCGAAGAAAGCAGGGCCACTCGGCCCCAAGCGCGCACGGATGACATCGGCCCGAGTTTAGTCGAGCCGCTGGGTAGCGCTCCCACGAAAAGGTCCCCGGGCCGACTGCCGCCGCTTCCAGCCAGCCGTGACTCTGCAATTTGGCACCGTGACGGTCGGCCGCGGTCCTCGCCCGCCACAGTGCTCTCCCGCAGCAGTGCTCGCCCGCCGGCGGTGCCGCCAAATGGTGCTCGCCCGCAGCGGTCCTCGCCCGCCCGCAGCGGGTGCGCCTCCGCTCTCTCGTCGCGGCTCAGTCGTCGCCGCTCTTTCGTCGCGGCTCAGTCGTCGCCGCTGTCCGGCGGCTCGCTATCGGGCGAATCGGCTTCGAACGAATCGGCTTCGCGCGGTTCGCTGTCGGCTTGGCTCTCGGCGGCTTCCCCTGCTCGCTCGACGAAACGCGGGGCGTCGGCCGCTCGGGCGTTGCGCACCACCGCTTCGACGGCCTGCTCCAGCGAGTGACGCTGTTTGGCCCGCCGCTGCTCGGGCGCCTTGATCACGTTCTGCACCAGCTGGCGCAAACGGCGGCGGTCGCCTTCCGGAAAGCGCTCGAGGAATCGGTGCAGCGCAACGTCACCCTGAACGACCAGCTCGTGGCACCACTCGAGCGCCAGCCTCGAGGCCCGTGCCTCTTCGGCCTCGTAACCGGCCCGCAGCAGATCGACGCGCCGTACGAGCGCCTGCCAATCCAAGTTGCGCAGCAAGCCGCGGGTGAACTTCAGCTGCCGCTCCAGCGCTGGCGCCGAACGCATCAGCTTCAGATCGGCCAGCGCATCCTGCACCAGCTCCGGCACCTCCAGCTCGGCCCAGTGGTTCGGCTTCAGGCGCCCCAACGACTCGACCAGCGCGGACAGAGCCTTCTCGTTGGAAACCCGCTCGTGTCGCTCGGTCGACGAGCGGCGCTTGACCGCTGGGCTGGGTGCTCGTTCGTCGTCGTCGATCGACATGTTCGCTATCGTGAGGCCGCGACCCGCGCGGCGCCATGCCTCTTCGAAGGGCCCTCGGGCGGGCTCTCAGATGTCCAGGTTCTGCACGTTGAGCGCGTTGTCTTCGATGAACTTTCGGCGCGGCTCGACCTGATCGCCCATCAACACACTGAACAGCTCTTCGGCGCGGATCGGATCCGGCACCTCGACCTGGAGCAGCGTGCGTGCGTCCGGGTTCATGGTCGTCTCCCACAGCTGGTCGGCGTTCATTTCGCCCAGACCCTTGTAGCGGGTGATGGTGAGGCCCTTGCGACCGCGATCCTGGATGTACTGATCGAGCGCCTCTGCGTCCCGCACGGTGACGGGCTCTCCGCGCTCGGTCGCCACCTGGTACGGCGCCGGTCCGATCGAGGCGACGTCCTCCTGGATGGAAACGAGCTCGTGGTACTCGCCGGTGTCGGCGATCTCGGCGGTCAAGAGGCCGGGCTTGGACGATGCGCCGGGACGGAAGCGAACGCGCAGGTGCTTGCCCTCCGTCTCGTCGTCCTCGACCTTCACGGTGAGCGGCAACAGCTCGGGGTAGCGACGGGTCAGGGCCTGCTCGAGCTTCTCACGCGCCTCGTTCAGCCGCGCCTCGTCGGCGAAGGTCTCGGTGCGGATGCCTGCCTCGCGCACGGCCACGCCGATGATGCGGCCGTCGCAGCGGCGATCCAGGCGGCGCTGGTGCTCGCCCACGGTCCGGATGCGGCTGGCCAAGTTGTAGAGCGGGGTCCCGGCGATGGTCACGCCGCTCTGGCTCTTCACGGTCAAGCCATCGATGCCGCTCTCGATCAGGAAGCGATTCATCGCCAGCTGATCCTTCATGTACAGCATCTTCTTGCCCTTGCGCACGCCGAACAGCGGCGGTTGGGCGATGTACAGGTAGCCCTTCTCGATCAGCTCGGGCATCTGCCGATAGAAGAAGGTCAGCAGCAGCGTGCGGATGTGGCTGCCGTCGACGTCGGCATCGGTCATCAGGATGATCTTGTGATAGCGCAGCTTCGACAGGTCGAAGTTGCCATCCTCGTTGATGCCGCAGCCCATGGCGGAGATGAGGGTCACCACGGCCTCCGAAGCCAGCATGCGATCGACGCGTGCGCGCTCGACGTTCAGGATTTTGCCGCGCAGCGGCAAAATGGCCTGGAAGCGACGGTTGCGCCCCATCTTCGCGGAGCCACCGGCCGAGTCACCCTCGACGATGTAGATCTCGCTGACCGAAGGATCCTTGCTCTGACAGTCGGCGAGCTTGCCGGAGAGCGAGGTGGTGTCGAGCACGCCCTTGCGCACGACCTCGCGGGCCTTGCGGGCAGCTTCACGAGCCTTGGCCGCAATGACCGCCTTCTCGACGATCTTGCGGGCGGTGGTCGGGTGTTCCTCGAAGTAACGCCCCACTTGTTCGACCACCGAGGTCTCGACGATGCCCTTCACCTCGCTCGAAACCAGTTTGCTCTTGGTCTGCGAGTCGAAGCTGGGATCGGGGTGCTTGACGTGGATGACGCAGATCACGCCTTCACGACAGTCGTCACCGGTGAGCCCGTTCTTCACTTCCTTGAACAGGTTGTTTTCCTGCCCGTAGTTGTTGAGCAGGCGCGTGAGCGCCGTGCGCAAGCCGGTGAGGTGGGTCCCGCCGTCCTTGTTGTGGACGTTGTTCGTGTAACAGAAGATCTGCTCGGCGTAGGCGCTGCACCACTGGATCGCCAGATCCACCATCACGTCGGCGCGGCCGTCACCGAGTGGGAGCGACGTCTGGAACGCGATCACCTCGTCGTGGATCGGCTCCTTGGTCGAGGTCAGGTGCGCGACGAATTCGCGGATGCCACCTTCGTAGAAAAAGCTCTCGTGGCGGCCTTCGGCCCGCTCGTCGGCCAGGTTGATCTTCAGCCCCGAGTTGAGGAAGGCCAGCTCGCGGATGCGGTTGGCCAGGATCTCGTAGCTGTACTCGACGGTGCTGAAGATCTGCGGATCGGGCAGGAACGTGATCTTGGTGCCGGTCTTGTCGGTCGCCTCGCAACGCTCGAGCGGACCCTGCGGAACGCCGCGCTCGTAGCGCTGGCGATGCACGAAACCCTCGCGACGGATTTCCAGCTTCAGGTACTCGCTGACGGCGTTCACGGCGCTGACGCCCACGCCATGCAAACCGGCCGAGACCTTGTAGCTCGAATGATCGAACTTGCCGCCCGCGTGCAGCACGGTCATCACGACCTCCGCCGCACTCACGCCCTTTTCGTGCATGCCGACGGGGATGCC
>DATIDO010000206.1:0-16638 GCA_035456245.1 Polyangiaceae bacterium | reverse complement strand
CCTGGCCAACGGCGTCGCGACCTTCCGCAACAAGGAGCTCGCCGTCCGGCTCGGTGAGATCTACAACAACGCCAGGATCGTGGAGCGCCAGGTGGCCGACATCGAGGCGACCTACAACGACGCGTTCATGAAGCAGGTCGGCCGCAGCGCGGCCACCGACCTGGAGCTCTTCGAGATCGTGCACGACGAAGAGACCGAGCATGGGCTCTCGGCCCAGGATCAGCAGATGCTGATCGACGTGTCCGAAGCCATCAAGGACGAACACTTCGCCACCCGCGAGGCGCAGAGCGTGCTGGAGCTGAAGGTCGAGCGCATGAAGCGGACAGCCCTGCTGATCCGCAAGGAAATCGAGCTGGCCAAGAAAGGCCTGGCCGACGAGCTCCAGCGCCAAGCTCGCTGAGTGGGCGGGGCCGGCCCGAAGGGACGGGGCCGAAGGGACGGGGGCCGAGGACGTTCTCGACGAGCGCCTCAGCCCGTCGGAGGCAGGCGAAACTGCCTGCCCTCCATGCGGTCGAGCACGATCGAAAGGACCATGTCCGAGAGCACGTTCACGACCGAGCGCCCCCGCGCGACGATCCAGTCCACGGTGAGCAGCACGGGCAGCAGCTCGGTCGAGATGCCGACCGCGTTCAAGACCAGCGCCAGGGAAACGAAGCCCGCCTCCGGCACGCCGGCCACACCCATGGCGGCGATGACGCAGGTGACGGCGACCAGCAGCTGCTGAACCAAATCGAGCTGAATGCCGAGCGCTTGGGCGACCCACAGCACGGCCATGCCCTCGTAGAGGACGATACCGTCGTTGTTCAGGTTGGTGCCGACACACGCGCCCACGGCCGATGCTTCACGCGACACCCCCAGCTTGCCGAGCGCCTCGAGCGTCGCCGGCAGAGTCGCCAGCGACGAGTTGCTACCCCACGCCACCGAAATCGGCAGCCGCGCGGCCGCCCAGAAGCGACGGAGGCTCAAGCGCGCGTAGAGCACCAGCCAAGCCTGGTAGGTGACCAGCACATGGACGACGAGGCCGCCGAGCCCCACGAGCACGTAGGGCAAGAGCGCCGCCAATGCGCCCATGCCGTGCGTCGCTACGGTCTTGGTGACGACGCCGAACACCGCCACCGGCACCAGCGCCAGAACCCACGTGAGCACCTGAGCGGCGACGGCGTAGGCCGCCTCGATGCTCGCCACGAACGCGCGCGCCTGGCTGGTCAGGGCCTCGTCCCGTAGCACCTTGCGCAGTGCCAGACCGGTCAGGACGGCCAGGACGACGACCGACAAGACCAGATTCTGGGAGAACGGCGTGATCACGTCGCGCGGCACCAGCGCTACCAACGTCGCGACGGGGTCGAAGCGCGTCGCCGTGTAGTCGGCCCCCGACGGGGCGTGGAGCGAGACGCCGCGGCCCGGCGCGAACAGATTGGAGGCGGTCAAACCGATCAGGATGGCCACGGCCACGTTGAAGACGGCCACCGCCAGCAGCCGGCCCACCCAACGCCCATGAACCTCCGTGGTGGCCAGCGCGCGCACGATGGCGAGAAACAAGAGTGGTGTGGCGATGCCCTTGATGAGCTGAATGGTGACGTTGCCGAGCTCTCCGAGGACGAGGGCGGCAGCGCCAGCGTGGGGCGCTACCAGGACGCCGAGCCCCATCGCGAGCAGGATGGCCAGCGGCAGCTGCCTGGAGCGCGCTCCGCTGGCGCTGGTCATGCCAGCGGCCTCGAGTGTGCGACCAAGAGCACGTTGTCGAGCGTCCCGCGTCCGGGGTTCACTTCGACGGTCAAGCCGAAGCCGCGCAACGTCTGCGCGTAGTCTTCGGGCGAGCGGAAAACGAGCCGCTCACCCCGGTTGATACGAAGCAGCCGCGCCAGCCTCTCCAGGAAAGCCGCCCAACGCGCGCCCTGGCCCTGGCCCCGGTTCGTTTCACGCAGCAGCACGTGTCCACCGGGTCGCAATGCCACCACGACGTGCTCGAGCACGGCGTCCTGCTCCAACGTGGACAAGTAATGCAGCACGTCCAGCAACAGGATCGTGTCGGCCTGCGGAAGGTCGGGGGAGCGCAGATCGCCCGCCTCGAAATGAGCGGGGATGCGATGCTGGGCGAGCGCCAGCTCGGCAGCCGCCACCTTGTCCCGATCGTGGTCGAAGCCAATCACTTCGGAGACCACACCCAGCTCCATCAACAGCCCCGAAAACTGCCCCCGCCCCGCTCCCACGTCGAGCAGCCGCCCGCGGACGATGCCTGCCTCGGCCAGCTGGAACAGCTCGCGCGTGAGCGGATCCAAACGCAACTTCGAGGCGACGTAGTAGCGGTGCGCCGGTGGTACCTTACGATAGTGGCGGTTGGTGGCCTCGATGGCCGCGGCCAAGCGTTGGCCTTCGGCGTCCGGAGGCGTCCGACGGCGTCCGAACCACTGCGCCATGACGTAGGCGAGCGCGCCACCCAGCACCGCCGCCAACAGCCCGAGGAGAATCGAGTCGACGACGAGTTGGGCCCCGGTGGCGAGCAACGAGCCACGATGCAACTCGGCGAGCGACAGCTCACGAAGCGAACCGGTGAGGGCCAGCGCGCCGAGCTGCAAGCCGCCGTAGAGCAGCAGCGGGATCATCGGCGGGATCGAGATGTTGGCCGCCGCGTAGGTCACGAAGACGTCGAGGCGAAAGGCCCAGGCGAGTGACGCACAGATCGGCAAATGAAAGCCGTAGACGGGCTGGATGCCGACGAACAAGCCGAGCGCGACCGAACCGGCCCACCGCGCTGGGGTCAATTCGCCCCCGCGCAGACGTTCGAGCACGCGGCGCAGCGTGGCTTTGGAGCGAGCAACCAGCACGGATGACCGAGGGGCATCACACAACCTGGGTCCACCAAAGACAAGCGGACCCGGCCCCGGCGCGCCTGCGCCGCCATTTTCCACTGAACGCGTGCCTAAGAGCCGGACCCGCCAGCTTGAAACGCCGGCGAGCCGCTGCTACCCCGCGGGCGTTGTCGAGCATTCCCCCCGACTCGAGCGACGACGAGGCGCCGAGCGCGCCTTCGTGGGTCGCAGGTGAGGAGCCCAAGCGAAAGCCGCGGCTCGTTGCCTCCATCGTCGATCCCGACGTCGACGGCTTGGAACTGACGGGGCCTGGGGCTCCAGGCTCCTCGTTCGGCAGCACGGAGCACCCCGTGCGCGCCAAGCTGCTCGCGCGGGCACGGGGCGATGCCAGTCGCTCGGGAAGCTCGATCCCGATCGATACCACCGCTCCTTGGGTCACCCCCGAGCCGCCCGAGGTCGTCGAGCCGGTCGGTCTACCGCCGGCTCCCTCCGCCGCGCCCTCTGCCGCGCCCGTCGGCTCGCCCATCGCAGAGGCCAAGCCACACAGTGCCAGGCCGCACGAGCCCAAACCACACAGTGCCAGGCCGCACGGTGCCGACTCGGTAGCGGCCCCGACCAACCCACCCGAGCCCGCGCCCAGCCCTCTGGAAGTTCCGCTCACTCCCCCACCGCCCCCGGCCGAGGTCGTGGCCGAGCTCGAGCGCATCGCCGGCCGCGTACCAGTCGACACCGAGCAGCCCGCGCGGCTTTCCCCGAACCTCACGGCGCTCCTCGGCTGCCTCCTCGGTCTCACCGTGATGGGCACGCTGGGTGTCGTGCTGGGACGCCTGCATCGCGCCGCGCCCACGGCTCCGGCCGAGGTCGGTCTCGCTCCTGCTGCGACCTCGATCCCCGCACCCGCTCCCGTCGAACGCCCGCTCCGGACCAAAGTGGCGGGCCCCTGGCGCATCGACGACGAGAAGGGAGCGCCGGGAGCTCGCATCGTCCGCGGCACCGTCGGCAAGTTGCCCTTCCTCAAGGCCGTCGAGGAGGCCGGCGTGCCCAAGGCCGAGGCCTACCGAGCCTACGCTGCGCTGAAGGAGCTCAAGAACCTGGACCGCTGCGGGCCGCAGGATCAGTTCCGCGCCCTGCTCGAACAGGGCACGAAGAAGCTGAAGGCCTTCGAATACCTGGTTACCCCCGAAGAGGTCTACCAAGCCAAGGCCGGCGACGATGGCTTGCTGCGCGGCCAGAAGCTCGATCTGAAGGTCGAGCGCAACCAGATCCGCCGCGCGCTCGTGGTCGATGGTGCGTTCGACGCGTCGGCCCAGGCGGCAGGCTTCGATTCGGGGCTCGGTCCCGTGATCGAGAAGGCCCTGGCCGGCCACGTGCTGCTCGGCGAACTGAAGCGCGGCGATCGACTGCGGGTGATCGTGCAGGAGGTCACCGTGCTGGGTGAGTTCTCGCGCTACGCCGGCGTCGAAGCGATCGAGCTGCAGCGTGAGGGCAAGCCCGTCCAGCGCTTCTACTATTTCTCGAGCCCAGGCCAGAGCGGCTACTTCGACAACACCGGCCGAGCTCCGTTCGAGGGTGGCTGGCGCAAGCCCATCACCACCGCGCCGGTGACGTCGCACTTCAACATGAAGCGCATGCACCCGGTGCTGCACAAGATCATGCCGCACAACGGCACCGACTTCGGCGCGCCCTCGGGAACCCCCATCGGCGCGACCGCACCGGGCACGGTGATTTTCATGGGTCCGGCTGGCCCCAGCGGCAACCTGGTGAAGCTGAAGCACGCCGGCGGCTACGAGTCGGGCTACGCGCACCTCTCACGCTGGGTGCCTGGCATGAAGGTCGGCGACACCGTCGAGCGCATGCAGCTGGTCGGCTACGTCGGATCCACGGGCCGCTCGACGGGCCCGCATCTGCACTTCACCATCCGCAAGGACGGCGCGTACATCGACGCCGAGTCGCTCAACCTCGACGGTATGCGCGTGCTGCCGCCCTCGCTGCGTGAAGAGTTCGCGCAGGTGCGTCAGAGCTACGATCCGGTCCTCGACGCCATCCCGCTCCCCTCGCCGCTGGCCAGCGCAGCGAGCGAGACCGCGACCACCGGGGGCCCGAGCACACCCGACGCAAATGGGGATGAGCTCGACGAGGCAGACGTCGAGGACGGTCCAGCCGGCGCCCGGCCCGATGCGGCCGCCCAGGCACCTGCCGCCCAAGCTCCCGCAGCGCAGGCACCTGCCACCCAGGCACCCGCGGCAGCTGCCCCGGCCTCTCCTCAGCCGCCGGGTACGCCGCCCACGCCGGCCGAGAAGCGCCCGGCCAGCTCCATCTTCCTGACCGACTCCGAGCTGCTGAAGATGCAGAACGCTCGGGACGACGGCGAAGTTCGCGAGTAACGGCCCGGCCCTCTCAGCGCGTACCCAGCCGCACCGTGAAAACGAAGCGAGACCCCGGGGGGCTCTCCTTCGAGGCATCCTCGACCCAGGCTCGTCCGCCGTGGGTCTGGGCAATCTGCTCGACCAGCGACAAGCCGATACCGCTCCCTCGTTCGGTGCCACTCGGTCGCGAGCGACCACGCACGAAGCGATCGAAGATGCGGCGGCGTTCGTCCACCGGAATGCCGGGCCCCTGGTCGCTCACGGCGATCCGATACTCCCGGGCGTCGCGCTCGAGCGAGACGCGCACGGTACGACTGCCGGGCGCGTACTTGAGCGCGTTGTCGATGAGGTTGACGGTCGCAATCTCGATCGCTCGTTCGTCGACGTGCGCGGGGTGCGGGCCCTCACCGAGATCGAGTAGGGGCTCGACGCCCTGACGCTCGGCGCGCCCACGACACAGCTCGAAGGCGCGCGAGACCGAGTCGGCCAGATCGACCTCCCGGAACTCGTACGAGGTCTTGCCTCGCTCCAGGCGGGCGAAGTCGAGCACGTTGTCGATCAGCGCGCTGAGCCGTTCGCTCTCGCTCACCACGATCTCCAGGTACTTGCGCTGCTTCTCCGGATCGCCGCGACCCGTGTAGAGCAGCTCGCTGAACATGCGCACCAGTGCGAGCGGCGTCTTCAATTCGTGGGAGACGTTGGCGACGAATTCGCTCTTCAGCGCGGCCAGTTTTCGCTCGCGATCGGCCGCTACCACGATGACCAAGAGCCCGAAGACGACCACCAAGCTGGAGAGCCCGACCAGGCCCACCTCCAGGATCCGCCGGCGTTCCACGGCTGCCGCCAGCTCCTCGGCGCCGCTCACGCTCACGTTCACCCGCCACTTGTAGAGCGTGGTGGCAAAGGGACGACCCAGGGTGAGGCCACCGCGGCTGAGTGGTGGGCCGAAGACGATGCGGCCCTTCTCGTCGACCACGTTGAGGCGCGCTTGCTGCCCCTCGGCCTCGCGGTACACGACCGGGAACAAATCGTGGACGATGCGCGGCACGTCGTGCCAGACGAACAGAATGCGCAGTCGGCCCGACACCTGACGCTCGAAGTGACTGATCAGGTAGCTCTGTGCGTCGAGCGCCGTGTGCAGATGACGCAGCTCCTGGCTGTTGGCGCCGCCGAGCGCCAGCTCGGGCCAGATGCGCTGGAGCAGCAAGCGGCGGAATCGATCGTCGTCCGGCCCGGGCGAACGAGAGGCGTAGGCGACGACCTCGCGCGACGGTTCGGATACGTCGACGAGCAGAATGGCGCGCACGGTGGGCGTCTGCGCTTCGGCCACCTCGAGCCAGCGCTGCCCGAAATCGTCCAGACCCTCTCCCTCGGTCAGGCTGGCGACGACGTTGTCTTGCTCGATGATGCGCTTGTCGAGGCGATCGGCCTTGTCGTTGGCGAGCGAAAGCGTGGCCTCGACCACCGAGCGTTCGCGCAGCTTCTCCAGCTGGAAGGACGAGCGGAACATGATGGTGGCGAGCACCACCACCGCCAGCACCACACCCCCGACGAGAGGCACGATCAAGACACGTTCACGGGTCCAGGCCATGCCGTGCCCGCGTTATAGCCCGAAACCGGCGCACCACGACCGCCTGGTCGACGGGGAGGGGGACCATTGATAGACCGGCCCCCGCATGGCTTCCGCCTCGCCTTCCCGAGCTCCCTCGCGCGACGCGACCCCCGAGCGCCCCCAGGACGCTGCCGAGGTGGCTGCCCAGGCGGCCGAGCGCCGCGTCCACAGGCTCTACCTGCTGGTGGCCGCCCTGCTGGTCCTGGGCTGCGCCAACCTGTTCTTCGGCTCGCTCAAACTCCAGACCGAGCACGTGGGGCTGTGGTTCGATCCGCAGGCCTTCGACCAGGCCGTCCATGGGATGGGCAAGGTTCGCTGGTCGGCCCCGCTGGATGACGTCTTCATCCACTTCGACTTCGCTCGCGCGACCGCGCGTGGCTATCCCTTCGAGTGGAGCGAGGGGAACGGCTACTCGAGCGGCGGCACCTCGCTGCTCTATCCGTTCGTCCTGGCTGCCGGCTACTGGATTGGCTACCGCGGCTTCACGCTGATGGTCTGGGCTGGCGTCGTCGCCTGCGTCTGCACCTTGGCCACGCTGCTGTCGGTCGAGCGCATGTTCGGTCGGCTCACGCGCTTCGCGCGCCTGCTCTGCCCTGCAGTGTTCCTGTCGACCGGCGTGCTCGACTGGAGCCTGTTCAGCGGCATGGAAGTGGCCCTGTTCTTGGCCATCTGGGGCTTCTGCTTCTGGCTGTGGGACGAGCTGTTGCAGCTCGAAACACTGCCGCGCTGGGCGCCGCTCGGCCTGGGTGTGGCCTCGGCCCTGCTCGTCGGCACCCGCCCCGAGTCGGCCCTGTTGGTGGGCGTGTTCGGCGGCTGGCTGGCTTGGCATCGATTCCGCAAGGACACCGGCCTTTCGCGGCTGCGCCGCTGGCTGGGCGCGGCGAGCGACCTCTTGCTGATCGGCACGTTGCCCGTAGTCGTGCTGCTCGGTCACATGATCGCCAACAAGCTGCTGACGGGGGATTCGTCCGCAGCGGGTGCGCTAGCCAAGCTCGAGCTGCACCACCCGTACCTGACGCGCGGGCAGGCGTTCGATGCCTGGCTGTTCCACATCGCCTACCAGGTACGCCGTGTCGCCGAGTATCACCTGAGCGCCGTCCCCTACCTGGGCTACGTCGTTTGGCTGTTGGGCTTGGTGCCGCTGTTCTTCGAGAAGACGCGCAAGTACGCCGTGCTGCTCTGGATCAGCATCGTGCTGTGGATCGTGACGGTGGCGCTCAACGGCCAGGTCCGTTGGCAAAATGAGCGCTACACGATGCCTTCGCTGGCCTGGCTGTTGCTGGCCGTCGCGCTCGGCTTGGGCGCCGTCATCGACTGGGCACTGCGCGAGCCGCGCCCGCGCCCCCTGCGTCGCTGGATGGTGCTGGCGCCGGTAGCACTGGCCATGTCGGCTTTCGTCGGCACCGAGCTGCTGCGCTTCCGCGAGCAGGTGTGGTTCTTCGGTCGGGCCTCGCGCAACATCCTCGAGCAGCACATCCGCACGGGTGAGTTCCTGCGTCAGGCGACCCAACCGCGCCCGCGGCGCGTCTTGGTCAGCGACGCCGGAGCGATCCCCTACGTCTCGGATCTCCCTGCATTCGATCTGATCGGCTTGGGCGGGTACGAAGGCTTGCCCATCGCGCGCGCCAGTCGTCAGGGCGTCGGCGCGGCCGTCGAGCTCATCGAACACTTGAGCGAGCGCAACCGCCCCGACGTCATGGCGCTGTACCCGTCGTGGTGGGGGACCTTCTTGCTGTGGTTCGGTCGTCCCGTGCACGAGTTCCCCGTGCGCGGCAACGTGATCTGCGGTGGCGCCAGCAAGGTCGTCTACGATCCCGATTGGTCGTCCTTGCGCGGCAGCGCGACGCCGTTCGCGGCGGAGCCTGGCAGCCATCTGGTCGACTCGCTCGACTTCGCGGATCTGTTGAGCGAGCGGCCCCACGGCTTCCTGATGAGCCAGCCGGCGGTCGGCTACGTGGACATGAAGCTCCTGCCGCACCCCAAGACTCCCGACCGCGATCTGTGGGACGCTGGACGTCTGTTGGTGCCAAGCCTCGAGTTCTCCTTCGATCTCGCGGCCACGGCCCAGCCGGGCCGGCTGTACCTGCGAGTCGCCCCGGCTCGCCCTGCCCGCTTGGAGCTGACGGCGCCCGGACTGGCTCCCGTGGTGCTGACAACCGAGGCCCGAGACGCCTGGGTCGAGCTCGAAGCACCTTGGCCGGCAGGGAACGGCAAGCGACGCGTCACGCTGCGCATGCTCGAAGGTGATCTGCACCTCTATCATCTGTTCGTGGTGACCTCGCCCGCTGGCCCGCGCCCCGACACCCAGGCCCATCCCGCACCGCCCGCGCCCTAGCCCGCGGCATATCCCCCAGCATGGCCGCCGATCCGCAGCTCTCCTTCGGCCTCCCGATCGACGCCTTCGCGTGGGCGTGTCTGGCGCTGGGACTGCTGGTGCTGGTGGCCGGTCGAATTCCGGCTTGGTCGCGACTCGGCGAGTTCTGCGCGCGCCGGAGCCGCCTGGTCGTGGTGGCGATGGCACTCGGCGCTGCGGCGTTGTCTCTCGCCTATTTTCATTTCTACCTGGGCGGTGTGCCCCGCGTCATCGACGCCACCGCGTATTCGCTGGAGGCGCGACTGCTGGCGCTCGGCAGGTTCACCTTCGACGTCCCCGAACCCACCGCCGCCTTTCGCGGACGCTTCCTGGTGGGACCCGACGGAGAGCCGTGGCGCTTGGGCGTGCTCTTCCCGCCGGGTTATCCGCTCGTCCTCGCCCTCGGCGTGAAGGTGGGCGCGGCCCAACTGGTAGGTCCAGCGCTTGCCGCCGGTCTGATTGTCGTCACCTACCTGCTGGCGCTCGAAGTGAGCGGACGGCGCGAGGCCGCGTTGCTGGCGGCAGCGTTCGGGCTTTTGTCGGCTGCGCTGCGCTACCACACGGCCGACACCATGTCGCACGGCTGGTCGGCGCTCCTTTCCACGACGCTGCTCTGGCTCACGCTGCGCGCTGCGCGCGCCCCACCTCACGCCTGGCGTGAGGCCGCGCTCGCTGGACTGTGCGCCGCTTGGTTGGTCGCGACTCGCCCGCTCACGGGCTTGGTGGTCGCGTTCGCCGCGGCGGCCACTTGGCTCCTGACCGCCCGAACCCGCCGTACGACGTCACTGCTGCCCTTCGCGCTCGCCACGCTGCCCCCGCTCTTGCTGCTGGTCCTGCACCAACAGGCAACGACCGGCTCCCTCTTCGGCTCCCCGCAGCTACGCTACTACGAGCTTTCGGACGGCCCACCTGGCTGCTTCGGCTTGGGTCTGGGCACGGGCTGTCACTTCGAGCACGGGCCGACGGTCGCCCAACAGGGCGGCGGCCTCGGTGTGCCGTGGATGTTGCGCAACACGGCGCGCCGCCTCCACTCGCACAGCCTCGATCTGGCCAATTTCGAGCTACTCGCGCTGCTCGTGCCGTTCTTCTGGTGGCGCACACGCCAAGCGCTGCCCACGCGCCTCTTTGCGATCACCAGCCTGGGCCTGATCGCCGCGTACGCTCTCTTCTACTTCGACGGCAGCTACCCGGGCGGCGGAGCGCGCTTCTTCATCGAGCTGCTGCCGCTCGAACACGTCACGCTGGCGGCGGGCTTGTGGGCCTGGGGTGGCAGCCGCCCGCGACAGGCCGTCGCGGTATCGCTACTCGGCTTCGCGTGCCACGGCGGCTACTCGCACGAGCACCTCCGCTCACACATGGAGGGCCCCGGGCGGCTCGACTTGCCGAGCGGTACGGGCGTGCTCTTCGTCGAGTCCGACCATGCCTTCCTCGCGCATTTCGATCCACGAGCGCTCGATCACGACGGCACCGATGGACCAGCGTGGCTGATCGCACGGCGCACCGATCCTCTGCGTGATGCCGCCCTGCTTGCTGCGCGTTCTCGGAGCGCAAAGGAGCCGACGGAGCGCCACCCGGGCCCGGTCGACAGCTACACACGGGATCGCCGCCCGCCCCACGCCCTCCATCGCTACTCGCCACCCAGCTTGGTCGAGCAGCTCGGCGGTTCGCCGTGGATCATCGAGGCCGAATCCGAGTGGCCCCTGCGCGCTCCCCATCACCTCTGGGGACACCCCTCCTATCCCCCCGGCTCCTGCGTCTCCCGCGGCCGCGGCCTACTCCTCCATCCAACCGGCGCCGAGCCGGCCTTCGAGTTCGACGCGACCTTCGTCCCGCGCGGCCGCTACGCAGCCGAAGCGGTGTTCTGGACGGCCTGGCGCGAGTGCTTCCGGGAGCCGCTGGGTGATTGGTCCTCCGACTCGCCGCTCACCGTTCGCTGGCGTGACGATTCCATGGACCCGCGCCATCTGGATCGAATCGAGCTGCGCCCGCTCGCGCACTGACGGACAGGCCCGTTCAGCACAGCCGCATGTCAGCACAGCCGCGCGGCGAGGCGTTCGAGCACCTCGCCGGCCGCACCAGCCACACGCTCCGTGGCGACCTGATCGGCACGAGTAGGACCGATATTGACGACGTGAACGGGACAGCCGCGCTCGAGCGCCCTGCGCACGAAGCGATACCCCGAGAAAACGGCCAAGCTGGAGCCCGCCACGACCAGCGCCTCGGCCGCGTCCACGTGTTCGTAAGCGGCCCGCACCGTCTCGACGGGAACCCCTTCACCGAAGAAGACGACTCGCGGCTTCAGCACACCGCCGCAACGCACACAGCCACACACGCGAAAGTCGCGCACACACTCGACCGGTAGTTCCGCGTCGCCATCCGGCGCCAACTCCACGACCTGCTCCAACCAACCGGGGTTCGCGTCGAGCAAGCGCACCTGCAGCTCGTCACGCGACTCGAGCGCTCCGCAGTCGAGGCAGACCACCTCGGCCAACGCGCCATGCAGTTCGACGACTCGCTCGGCTCCGGCGCGCGTGTGCAGCCGGTCCACGTTCTGGGTCACGATGCCGGTGAGCCGTCCACCCTTCTCCAGGCTTGCCGCCCCCAGGTGAGCGCGACTGGGCTCGGCCGAACGGAAGCGGGGCCAGCCCAGCGTGGAGCGCGCCCAGTAGCGCCGACGGCCCAGCTCGTCCTGGATGAACTCACGGAAACGGATGGGGCTGCGCGCCCGGCGGGCGGTCCCTCCGCCTCGGTAATCGGGGATCCCCGACTCGGTCGAACACCCCGCACCGCTCAGTAGGCAGAAGCGCTTACCCGCGAGCGCACCAACGAGTCGCTCACAGGCGAGCTCCCATCCTTCGACGGGAGCAGGAACCCAAGGAGAGGGCATGGGCCCATCTTGGCGGACCCGAATGGACGAGCCACCCGCTGACGGCTGAGCGGTTTTCCATGCTCTCCGGAGCGCCGAGGCGCCCCTCGCCACTCCACGTTCGTTCCCAGGTTCGCCGCCCCGTTCACACGGCCCAGCGCTACCACCTCGCCGTACAGTGGCGCTGAAGAACGCCTCACCCCCGGGAAATAGCGTTGACAATCGGGAGCTTACGGAAAACGATCCGTAGTCGACGGTAGAGGGAGAACCGCGCAGGATGACCAAGAGTGAGCTGATCGAAGCCATCGCGGCTCGAGGCGAGTTGACCAAGGCGCGAGCCGAACTGGTCGTCAACTGTGTGTTCGAGGCCATGACCGAAGCCCTGCAGCACAACGAGGGCATCGAGATCCGCGGCTTCGGAAGCTTCACGGTCCGACCGTACAAGCCCTACGCGGGACGCAATCCGCGAACCGGCAACCCCGTGCCCGTGTCGGCCAAACGCTTGCCGTTCTTCAAAGTCGGCAAGGAACTCAAGGAGTTGGTCGACCAGAGCCGCGACGATCACGCACCGGCCGAACCGCTGAGTTCCGCAGCCAACACTCCGAAGATTGCGTCCGGCGACGAATGAACGACGCTGCGGCGTCGTGAGGGTGCGCGCTGCGTTGGTGTTCGGTTGGGCGACGGTGCTCGCGGCGTGTTCCGCAGAGGCGCCGCCGTCCCCCGCCAAGGCCCCTGCGACGCCGCCGGCGCCCCTTCCCATTCGGCCCGCCGAGGACAGCCTGCCGAGCGCCGGCATCCAGCTGCTGGTCGAGCTGAGACCCAGGGAAATCCTGGAAAATCGCGCACTCGGCGCAGCGCTCGAACCCCTGCTCCCCCTCGAACGGCGCAGGGCGTTCGTGGCCACGAGCGGGGCCGATCCCGAACGCATCGAACGGGCCTGGTTCGCGAGCTACCCGCTCGGTCGACTCTGGCTGTTCGACTCGAGCGCCGTGGGCGAGCAGGTCGAAGGTCGACTCCGCGAGCGCGCGCAGTCGAGCTCGTCGCAGCAGACGCCGGCAAACGATCGCACGTTCACCTTCGTCATGGCGGGTGAAGCCGGCGCCTTCTACCGCAACGATGCTTGGAGCGCGGTGGCGTTCGGCGATCCCACCCTGGCCCGGATCGCGCGTGCGCACGCGCGCGGTCGCATCTCCCGAACGCCGAGCGCGCTTCGCTCCCTCCTGCTCGCGCCCCTCGCGACCTTCGATCGCGAGGCCCAACTGCGTAGCTTTTTCGTCGGACCATTCGAAGGTGACCCGCTGCTCGAAGCTCTCGCGGCTGGAGAACTCGGACTGTGGGCCTCGACGGACGAGCTGCGGATCCGAGTGCACTTGCTCGGGGCATGGGACGAGGGGCCGGCCGAGTTGGGACGAGCCTGGGAAGCTTGGGCGCTCGCTTGGCTCGAGCAGCCAGCCGGCCGCGCGCTCGGTGGCGGCGAACGGACCAGCCAGCCGGGATTCCAGTGTGAGCGACATGGCGGGCCCGATCCGCGGACCGCTGACCTGTCGTTGTGTGCGGGAGAGGTACGTTTCTCCCTGCCGCGAGCAGCAGAACACTGGAAATGGCTCAGTGCCGAGCGTCTCGGCGAGCTCGGACAGTGGGTCGGTACGACCCAGGAACCCCCGGAGCGCTGAGCCACATCAGATTTCTGTCATCAGCCCCCTGACGCTGTTTCGCGGCGACGCGGTGATGGAATCGGGCATTTTTCGTGGCTTCGATTGACCCACCCCACCTCCTGCATGGATAATCAGGGAAGAAGGGGAAGGTGTACGTCGGGGGCGCCTCCCTGGCCCGCCTTCCGGGAGAACCGAATGGCCGGAGCAGTACGAAGCGCGCGCGCAGCACAGAGCAAGCCAACTGCCCCCAAGACCTCGAAGGGAGGTCGCTCTGCCAACCGGGACGACACACTTCCGAGTCAGGCGCCGCCGGAGGCGAAGAGCCGCCCGGTCGGGCGGGGGGAGCGCTTCTCGCGCATTGGCAATCGCACCGGGCTGGACGAAGAGTCGGAGACCACGTCCGCCGTACTCCCGCGTCTGGAGTACGAGTTCGAGGTCGGTCAATTGGCCGTCCACCCCGCACATGGTGTGGGGACGGTAGCGGCGATCGAGGAGAAGGACCTCGGTGGCTCCAAGAGCATCCTCTATGTTCTGAATATCGTGGGCAGCGGCCTGCGGGTGATGGTTCCCAAGATCGCAGCCGCTCGCGTCGGGCTGCGGCCGGTCATGTCGGCGGATGAAGCGGACGAGATCTTGGCGGTGCTCGCCACTGCCGAGGTGGCCGTGACGGTGCAGCCGTGGAACCGCCGCTTCCGGGCCTACACCGAGATGATCTCGAGTGGTTCCGCGCGCGAGATCGCCAAGGTCCTGCGTGACATGAACCGCCTGAAATTCGACAAGGATCTCTCGTTCGGCGAGCGCCGTTTGCTCGACCAAGCCAAGGGCCTGCTGGTGCAGGAACTGGCGCTGGCCAAGGCCACCGAGACGACCGAGATGGAGCTCGTCATCGAGCGTATTTTCGCAGCATGACGAGCTCCCGCGCTCGAACGCGCGCCAGGAGTCCGACATGAAGATTTACACGAAGACCGGCGACGGTGGCCAAACCGGTTTGTTCGGTGGGGCGCGCGTGCGCAAGGACGACCCACGCGTCGAGGCCTATGGCTCGGTCGACGAGCTGAACGCGAGCCTGGGTGTGGTGCGTGCGTGGGACCCCATGCCGCGCATCGAGGGCATCCTCGCTCGCGTGCAGGCCGAACTCTTCACGCTGGGCGCCGAGCTGTCTTGCCAGCCCGGTCACGTGCAGCGCCTGCGCATGCCTCTGCTGAATGCCACCCACGTGCGCGAGCTGGAGCGGAACATCGACGAGTGCGAGCGCGACCTGCCCGAGTTGACCACGTTCGTCCTACCAACCGGAGCCCGCGCCGGTGCCGCCTTGCACCTGGCTCGCACCATCTGCCGTCGCTGTGAACGGCGCGTCCTGTCCCTGGAAACGAGCGAGCCGGCGACACAGCCCGCGACTCAGGAGACGACCAGCGCCGAAACGAATCGACCCGAGACCTCGGCAACGAGTGCGCCGCAGCGGCCCGAGATCGTCATTTACCTCAATCGTTTGAGCGATTTGCTGTTCGTGCTGGCGCGACTGCAGAACCACCACGACGAAACTCCCGAGACACCTTGGTCTGCTAAGCATTCCGTGTAACCTGCGGCCGCGCCGGGCAGCCTCGAGAGATCAAGTGATGCAAGCAGACGTCAGCGTGAGCGCATTTGCCCAGTCGCTCCCCGCGGAGTACGGGCGCCGATTCAACCCGGCCCAGATCGCGGCGCATGCGCACACGTCGGTGAACCGCGGAAACCGCGCGGTCGCTGCCACGCTCTTCCCCTGGGCCGATCCTGGCGTCTCCGCCCTGTGCGTCGTCGCCGAAGATCGACCCGGTCTGCTCTCCCTGATCAGCTCCGCGCTCACCGAGCTCGGCTTCGACGTGGATGCCGCCGAGGCCTACACCCGCGCCAACGCTCACGAGGCCGTCGACGTCTTCTGGCTGCGAGACCCCGCAGGGCGCGTCGGCCAGACCCAGGTCGACGCCTTCGTTCAGCTGGTCGAAGAGATCTTGGCAGGGCGCCCCGAGCGCGTCCCTGCAGTCGCACCGGTGCCAGCCGCACCCGCGGCCGGGGCGGGCACGACCGTCCGCTTCATCGAGGACGAGAACGGCGCTCTGACCGTGCTCGAGGTCGAGACGGACGATCGCTCGGGCCTGCTGTGGACGATCACTCGCGCGCTCTACCGCCAGAACGTGCAGATCGTGGGCTCGAAGATCCGCACGGAAGCCCACCGCGTCTACGACCGCTTCACCATCGTGGAGCTCGACGGCTCGCTCATTCGCGACGAGCGCCGTCTGACCATTCAGGTCGAGGTCCTCTCGGCAGTGGCCCAGCCGAGCGGCACGACCCCTCACTGAGCCGCAGTGCCCACCCGTCACGCTTCCGAATTGCTCGACGCCGAAGCTCCTGCCTTGCTCGAGCGGTTTCAGGCGATCGCCCGTCCGGGATCTCTCGGAGTCCCGTACAGCCACCACGCCCCGGGTAGCGGACGGCATACGCAGCACGTGGTGCTCGGCTTTGCCATCCACGGCAACGAGCACGGCACCCTGCCTGCGCTGCTACGTCTGACGGAAGAGCTGAACGATGGCAGCCTGAGTCCCGGTGGCCCCGTCACGCTGCTGCTCGGCAACCCCGAAGCGGTGTTGGCCGACGAGAGATTCTTGGAGGAGGACTTCAACCGGGTCTTCACTTTCGATCGTCCGGCGCAGAGCCTGGAGCGGCGACGGGCCGAACAGGTTCGTCCGCTGCTCGATCGCGCCGACTGGTTTCTCGACTTTCATCAAACGCAGACCCCCACGGAGCGCGCTTTCTGGACGTTCCCCTGGGATCGCCGCTTGGCCCTGCTGGCCCGCGCGCTCGCGCCGGCCTCGGTGGGCCTGACCCGCAAGCCCGGCCAGGCCTTCTCCGCCGGCATGTGCTGCCTCGACGAGTACGTGCGCAACCGCGGCTGCGTGGGCACCACCGTCGAGCTCGGGCTGCGTGGTCGCGATCCGACCC
>DATIDO010000205.1:0-6536 GCA_035456245.1 Polyangiaceae bacterium | reverse complement strand
CAGGCATTCGAGACCGTGCCGACAACCGATCTGCCGATCGCCAACGCCGGGTTCTCTTGCTCGGCGAGCGAGCCGATTGGAGGGCGCTACGCTCGTCAGGGGGCGCCTATTCCGAACGAAGCATTCGTCGCGGCGCGCGTTCGTCTAGAGGGGAAGGACCGTCTGCAGTTGCAAGAGCTGGTCGCCGAGGATGGCACGCAGGCGACGCTCGGACTCTGGGACCGCGATCGCCAGGTGGCCTGCGCCATCTTGGAGACCAGCTCGGGCGAGCGCTGCGTCGACTCGGAGGGGGTGGGCGACTGGAGTGGCCCATCCACCGACCAGTCGGGTCTAGACTGTTCGGCCTATGTCGCCTTGGACCAATGCACCCCAGGGACGATGGGCTGGGTCGCGGTGGGTGAGGCAGCCGAGGACGGCACGTCCGCTTACACGATCTACGAGCTCGACGACGCCCCTGCGGCGAGCGAGGTCTCGACGGAACTCGGGGAATGCATCGCGGATGCCAACGATATGGTCGATGGCCGCTGGCCCGAGGCGCCGACGCGCGTGGCGCTTTTCGGGGCGACCATTCCGGACGACGCGCTGGCCGCCCCGTTGCGTGACGAGCTGACCGAGCAACGGATTCGATCTTTCGTCCATACGAGCGCAATTGGCGACGTGCGCTTGCCGGTGAGCAAGAATGACCTTTTCGACGCCGCTTTCGGCATCGCGTGCTCGATCACGCCGACTGGTGATGGGAAGACTCGCTGCGTCCCGCACGGCGTCAACTCGGTCTTCCTCATTTCCGCTGGACCCACGGTTCTCTATGCGGACGATCTGTGCGCGGACAGCTTGGCCCCGGCAGCGCTCGTCGAGCGAACCCTTGCAGCCGAGGAAGCAGGTTTGCGCCTACCGTTCGTCTCTAGCTACACGGCGGAAGGGCAGCAGCTGCTGCGGCGCCTGGGCGAGCCCTTCGACGACCAACCGTTCCGCAAGGAGGACGGGGTGTGCACGCCCGCGCTCGACGTCGACGCGACCGAGCTCTTCCGCCTGGGCGAGGAAGTCTCTCCCGAAGAGTTCGTGGAGTACCGACCTACCCTGCGCTGAGGCTGCGCGACGGTCGAAGAATCAGACGGAGAAGTCTTGCCACTTGGGGATGTACTCCACACCGGGGACCTCGAGTCCGGACATCGCGGACACCCCAGCGCCCCCAATCACCAATCTGCTCGGTTGGGTCAGGGCAGCGCGCAGGTCGCTCCCGTAGTTCTCCAGAGAATGTGCAGGAAAGCTACCGATCACCGAAACGCATACCAGCAGGGGGCGCTGCTTACGGCAGAAGTCGATCAGGTCGACGAGTGGAAGATTGGCCCCCAGGTAAGAGACTCGAAAGCCGCGCAAGCTGAGGTGAACGGCCAGAGCAAGCGCCGCGAGTTCATGCTGCTCGCCCGGAAAGGTCGTGCAGGCGGCGTGAGGATCACGCGGGCTTCGCGTGCCGACGGCGACGAGGATGCTCACCAGTTGATCGCGAATGATGGACGAGGCGTAGTGCTCCTGTGCAACATTGACGCGACCGGCTGCCCAAAGGTCGCCTACGCGCTGCAGGACGGGAAAAAACACACTGTGCACGCGCTGCTCGAACGGCATCCCGGCGCACCGCAGCAGAAGTCGCTCGGCTTCGCGCCCCTGGTAGGAGACGAGCGCCTCGGTCAGGTCGTGTACGAACGGATCGAGTTCGAGCGACGCGCTCGTCTCGCCGGCCTCGCCGGCCTCGCTGGTCTCGACATTGGGGGGGGGCCCGAGGTGCGGAGGCTCGCTTCGTAGCAGCTCGATCGCCTCGCTGATCTTCAGGCCTGCACCGAGTGCGTTCTGGATACGCAATAGCGTCGCAACGTCCTCTTCGCTGTAGCTCCGATAGCCGTTTTCGTGACGAACCGGCCGCACGAAGCCATAGCGCCGCTCCCAGGCGATCAGCGTGTTTCGCGGTACGCCGGTCATCTCGGAGACGGTGCTGATGCGGTAGGTCATGACCCGATGGCCTCACGAAGGCAGCGTGGGCAACGGCAATGGGAGAGCGCGGGCTGCAGCCGAAGGCAGCCTTTTCCGCGAAGTAGCGACAGTGAAGGCGGAAGCCAAGCCCCGAACGGCTAGCCAGCATTTCTCCGGCCAGGGCACGCGCATACGGCCGCGAAAGGGATCAGCGTCCCAGCACCTCACGAGCCGTCGCCCGATGCCGCGATAGAGGTGGGCGGCCACGGCGATGGCCCAGCGGGCGCGCGTGGGGAGGTAGTGGAGCCCGGCAAGTCCCTCCGCGTAGGCGAGCTCGGCCTGGTCGAGCAGCTCGACGCAGACTTGGGCGACCCGCCTTCGATGTGAGGGAGAGTGAAGGATGCGCGATGGGCTGAGCAGCTGGCCAGGGTCCAGCTCGTGTCGCTTCAGCGAGGTGAGGGGAAGGTAGACACGGTCCCGCTCGGCGTCATCGAGCACGTCCCGACAGATGTTGGTCAGTTGCATCGCGACTCCCAGTGCGACAGCGTGACGGCGCGCAGCTGGCGAGCTCACGCCGAGGACTCCGCACATCATCAAGCCAACCGTTCCGGCGACGC
Organism: Polyangiaceae bacterium; assembly: GCA_035456245.1. Taxonomy (GTDB): domain Bacteria; phylum Myxococcota_A; class Polyangia; order Polyangiales; family Polyangiaceae; genus NIC37A-2. Next base: position 3,954 of record DATIDO010000205.1, on the reverse strand, counting down.
GGTAGCAGTAGAGGCCGAGCTCCTGTTCGTCCGAGATCCGTACCTGCGCCAGATCCGACTGCATGCCACGCACCAAGTCGCGTGCCGGCTCGATGCCGACTCCGCAGCGCTCACACAGCTCTACGTAGGCTGCAACGAGCGGCGTGGCGCCGATTCCGTCCAGCATGGCTTGCACGGCGTCCAAGTGTGCGTGCGCCTGCTGGGCATTCGGCGCGTCGTCGACCCCGTCGTCGACCCAACGGCAGAAGGCGTAGGTGAGCGCAGCGTCTCGTCTTTGCCTTGGATTCAGGAAGAGCTGTGCCCATCGAAAGCTGCGCCCGTGTTGGGCCAGGGCCTCCTGGCACCGACACTCGAGCTCAGTTGCCATGGCTCACCCGTTGAATCGCCGAGGCGGGCAGTCCTGACAGGTGACGAGGAAGGCCGGGCTGCCGTGCGCCCGATTTCTCGCGACGAACGTTCCCGCTGGAGGCCAGGACGCGCTCCAGCACCTTGGCAGAGCAGAGGACACCCGGCAGTCCCGCGCCTGGGTGGGTGCTCGCTCCGACGAAATACAGGTCTCGAACGTCGGGTGATGCGTTGTGGTAGCGGAAGTAGGCCGACTGCGTCAGCCTCGGCTCCAGACCGAATGCGGCGCCTGCATGGGAGCGCAGCTCACCCTCGAAGTAGCGGGGATCGACCGAGAACTTGCAGGTCAGGTGCTGGCGGAGGCCGGGCAGTTCACGGCGCTCCAGTTCATCGAGGATGCGCTCGAAATAGGCTTCACGTTTCGACTCCCAATCGATGGAACTTTCTTGGTTGGGTACGGGGGAGAGAACGTAGAAGCCGTCGCATCCATCCGGAGCCAGGTTGGGGTCGGTCTTTCCCGGGCGGTGCAGGTAAAGGGAGAAGTCGTCGGCCAATACCTTTCTCTCGAAGATGTCCTGCAGCAGCTCGCCGTAGCGTGGGCCGAGTACGATGGTGTGATGCTGGGTGGAGTCGTATCGCCGATTCGTGCCGAAGTAGCCGACGAACAGACTCATCGAATGGCGCTTGCGTGCCAGCCGGGACGGGTGGTTGCTCGTGAGGTGGCGTGGGTCGATCCACTTGCCGTAGACGACGGTCGGATCGGCGTTTGCCACCACCAGGGATGCGCGCAGCTCGGCGCCGCTCTCGAGGCGCAGGCCAACGGCGCGCCCGTTCTCGACCAGGAGTTGCTCTACCGGCGCTCCGAATCGGACGTCGACGCCGAGTTCGTCCAGCAGTCGACCGAGTGCGGCGACCAACGCGCCGGTTCCGCCTCGAGCGAAGTGCACCCCCCACTTCCTCTCCAACCAATGAATGAGCAGGTAGATGCCTGGCACCTTCATGGGGTTGCCACCGACCAAGAGCGGCTCGAACGAGAAGACCTGGCGGAGGCGCGGGTCGCGAATGTAGCGAGAGACCAGCGCATGGACGCTGCGGTACGCGGACAGCCGGGCCATATCGGGCACGATACGCAGCATGTCGGCAACCCTGGAGAATGGTTGGTCCGCGAGTTGGGTGTAGCCGACGTCGAAGATGAGCCGTGCGTGCTCGGCCATTCGTCGGTAGCCATCGACGTCGCGGGTGTCGAAGCTAGCAATCTGGTCGAGAAGGCGTGCTTCGTCTCCGACGTAGTCGAAGCGAGTCCCGTCGGTGAACGAGACCTGGTAGAACGGATCGACCGGCAGGAAGTCGACGTAGTCGCGCCGATCTCTACCTGCCGTTGCGAATAGTTCGTCGAACAGATACGGCGCAGTAATGACGGTGGGGCCGGCATCGAAAATGTAGCCGTCGCGTCGAAACACGCGAGCCCGGCCGCCCAGCTGGTCGCCGGCTTCGACCAGAGTCACCCGGTAGCCCAAGGCGCGCAGCCGAATGGCTGCGGCCAGTCCACCGAAGCCTGCTCCCACCACCACGGCGTGGTCGCTCACGAGGCGACCACCTGGGGCGACGAAGGACGAGGCAGGTGAGCGATGGGGGCGAGCGCCAGCTCGATCAGCTGTTCCGCTACTCGTGCAAGGAGTGGCTCCGACGCCAACACCGCAGACGAACGAATCCGTTCATGCAGTCCGTCGACCAGACGCAGCGCGTCAGCGAGCGCACCGCTCGTCTCGAACATCTCACAGGCGCGCTCCACGTCGCTTTCGGTCGTCGTTTCCCGCGGTTCGCCGAGTATTCGCAGAAGCTCGACCTTCGTCTCGGGCGCGGCATGTAGTTGAAGAACCACGAGCGCGCTCACCTTTCCTTCGTAGATGTCGCCGCCCCGCAGTCCTCGGCCCTTGTCGCCGAACAGGTCGACGATGTCGTCCTGCACCTGGAAGAGAACACCGAGGTTCGTGAAAACGTCATCCAGGGCTCGCACCGTGTCGCGGTCGCGGCCTGCCAGGATGGCGGCCCCAACCACGGGCAGCGCCAGCAAGGCTCCGGTCTTTCCAGCGGAAGCGTGAACATAGCTGTCGGGATCCAGTCGGCCGGCGCCCAGCAGGCCCAACTCTTCGACCTGCCCGCGCACGGTACGCGTGGCGTGTTCGGCCAGCACTCGCGACAGCTCAGCGCGGCAGGCCGATTCGATCTCACCTATGGCCAGGAACGGGAGCATCAGTAGCAGGTCACCAGCGTTGATGGCCTGAGCAACACCATGCTTTACCCAGAGCGTGGGCACACCGCGTCGCGTGCGATCTCCGTCCTGAATGTCGTCGTGGACGAGAGTGGCGTTGTGGAGGAGTTCGACCGCTGCGGCCCAGCGAATCGCCGCCTCGCTCTCGACCGAGAAGGCTCGTGCAGCCCAAAGAGCAAGCCGGGCTCGAAGACGTCGGCCACTGCCGCTCAGCTGCTCCAGGGCCATTCCCCCCGCCTTGTCGACCTGCCCGCCATGGGCAAGGCGCCACATGGTGCGCTCGACGGCGGCCAACTCCTGCGGGTCTCTGGCGACTTGGCCATCGGGGAGACCGGGGGCAGGGGGACTCGGGTCGGGAGCATGGGCACGGGCGTTCATCGTCGCGTCTCCTGGCGGTGAGGGGTTGGGACGGTTGTCCCTAACCATGTTCAAAGAGTGTGCTAACTGTAGACTGGTCGTGGATTAACGCAAAGGGTTTGTGTATGGTTCGGACACCCGAGTTGTTCCCCCTTGGTCGAGGAGTTCTACTAAATGATTGAAATGGCTAGTGTTAGTGAGAAGGAGCTCACTAACGCGCTGAACAGTGCAGGGGGATTTGCCTGGTGGTACCTCGACCTGACGAGCCGAGATGATGATGGCTCGCTCGAGGGACTCGTTCTGATCTGGTCCTTGGGGCTGCCGTTCCTCAGCGGCAGCAGGACGGGCCCCATCGCGTCGAGTCGCCCGAGTCTGAGCTTGGCGATCTATCGGGCAGGGGTTGCCCAACTCTATCTGCTGCAGCAGCACGACAGCTGGAGCCACCTGGAGGGCGTACACGGTAGTTTGCGCATGGGGGCCTCTCTCTTCGAGGTGAGCTGCGACGGTGAGAGCTTCGACGCTCGGATTCTGCTCGACGAGCCAGTCCCCGGCAGCAGCGAACGCCTGCAGGGCGCCGTTCGGGTGGGGGGGCCAGCGGTCTCGTTGCGTGAATCGCCGGGCAGTCTCCACGTTTGGTCTCCACGTGTCTTGGAGGGCTCTGGGCAAGCTCGATTGCGCTTCGGCTCCAAGAGTTGGGAGATATCCGGTAGTGCCTACTTCGACGGCAACGTGAGTGCCGTTCCTCTCCATGAACAGTCGATTGAATCCTGGCGCTGGGGTCGCTTTCATTGCGCCGGGCGGACATGGGTCTTCTATGACGTCAGAGGCGAGCAGGAGGGCGCCGAGAGGCGCCTCGTATTGACGGCGTCCGCCACGGAGCCGGCGACCGCACGCGCCGACGTGGCCGTGTCGTTCGCGGCAGAGCGACGGGGCCGCTATGGGATGGTTGCTCCACGCCGCATCGAACTCGCGGGGCAGGA
>DATIDO010000204.1:0-6517 GCA_035456245.1 Polyangiaceae bacterium | reverse complement strand
GGCCTTGGGCTGAGCAGGCGGCGGTTCGGCGCCGAACAAGGACGCCTGGCACAGCGAGTCGCTCTCCAACCAGACGGTGGGCGCCTGGTTGCGCGGATTGAAGCCGATGTACGCGACCGTCTTCTCGCCCACCTTGTCGCCGACGCGACGGAGCGTGGGGTGTTGATCGCTCGGCCCCTGAATGGCCGCGAACGACCAGGTGGGGATGTCGGACTCGGTCAGGATCAGCACCTTCACGCCTGCACAGACGGGGACGGCCAGCGGATCGGAAACGTCGACCGTGGGCCGCTGCGCCTCGGGCAGGTGGAGGTTCTCGCCCGAGAGCGGGCCGGTCACGGAGTCGAAGGGATTGCGCTCTTGGATGATGCGCGCGGTGGCCTTGGGGTAGTTCTCGCCGGCGCTGTGCGGGACGGGCGGCAGAGCCATCCCACCCTCGGGCGCCAACGCGGCGGCAAACAGATAGCCCACACCGCGTGCCTGGAAGTACGCAGCCAGCGCGACCACTGCCAGGAGCAGTGCCGTGAAATAGCGCTTGATGAAGACGTCGACGGACACGGGGAACGAATGCGCAGCTCGGGGGGCCAAGGTCCGGCGTCCCGAGCCACGGGGCGCACGCCGGCCGAACTCCTTAAAGCGAGAGGCGTGCCAAGGGTCAATGGCCGTAAATTCAGCCATTTGCGTTCTCCCTCCGCCCGAATTTCGACAGTCTGGCAACGCTGGAGGGGTCCCGGCCCTCGCCCCTGACAAAACGTCAAACCGAGTGCCACTCCTGGCCCGCTCCTGGCCCCCACCGGTCCCCGCTCGCCCCCCCTCCGGTGCCCGCTCCATCCCCCGCTCCGGTCCCGCCTCCATCCCGTGACCGCATCGGCACCCCGAGTTGCCTGCTCCGTCACCTGACTCCGTCAGGCTCGACTCGTGCACTTCCCTCCCCCGACGCCGACACGCCGGGCTCGCGGGCATCACCCGCTCCGGTCCTGGGCCACGCTGCCGCTCACGGCGCTCGCCTTCGTGAGCTGCATGCATTCACCGCCGGGCCCCCCTGCCGCGGGCCGGGCCGAGGCTCGGGCGAGCGCGCCGCCCTCGCACCCGCTCATCGTCTTGGTCGCCATCGACGGAGTTCGCCACCAGGACGTCTTCGAGGGAACCAACCCACGCTGGCTCGGAGGAGCAACCGCCCTCGGTGCCGCCGAGCTCGTCCCCGAGCTCACCCGTCTGGCCGCGCGTGGAACGGTACTCGGCGCTCCCGGCACGCGCGGCTTCTACCACTCGGGACCCAACTACGTTTCGCTGCCCGGCTACATGGAAATGCTCTCGGGCTCGCGGAGCACGGGCTGTACCGAGAACGACTGCCGCGCCGTACCTCGCGCGACGCTACTCGACGAGTTTCATGCCGAAACCGACGATCCGACGCGGGCAGCCGTCTTTGCCTCGTGGCCCCGCTTGGAGCGCGCCGCAGCCGGCGCGCGAGGCAGCGGCGTCGTCTCGACCGGACCCGAGGGAGGCTACAACCACGAGCTCCTGGCGCGCTACCCGACGAGCTCGCACTGGCTCGAGGTGGGAACGAGCGAACACGCCTGGGGCGGCCTCCGCCGTGACGAGACGACACACCGCCTGGCGCGCGCCTACTTGAAGGAAGCCGCCCCCGACTTCTTGTTCGTCAGCCTGGGCGAAACGGACGAGCACGCGCACGCAGGAGACTACCGCGGCTACCTGGCCGCGCTGCGCGCAGCCGATCGCTACGTGGGCGAGCTCGCCCGCGATCTCGAAGCGCTCGAAAGAGCGGGACGCCCGACGGCGCTGTTCGTGACCGCCGACCATGGCCGTGCCGACCACTTCATCGACCACGGTCGTGATTATCCGGAGTCCGCGCGGAGCTTCCTGATCGCCGCTGGCGGCCTGGTTCGCGCCGCCGGTCAGCTGGACATCGAGCGAGCTGGGCTCTGCGATCTGGCGCCCACGATCCGCGCCATGAGTGGTTTGCCGGCCCGCACCACCCCCGATCAGGGGCGTGTCCTACACGAACTCCTGTCGACACGAGAGTAGCGACTGGCAGCCGCACCGGGTCGTAAAGGCTGCGTAAAGGCCGCACTGCCGCGTACATACCTTTGCGGAAACGCGGCTTCGCGGGAACTTTGCACATCCCCGAGTTCTCCAGCCCGCGCTGCCATCCTAGGCTGGACTCATGTGGAAGCTGCTCTCGCTGCTCGTGCTCGGTGCCTGCCTCGCCATCGCCTGTGGCGACGGCGGCGATCCGTTCGCTGACGCCGAGGTGCTCGCCTTCGCCGTCGCTGGTGAAACCGTGCCCAGCCGCATCCAAGGGGACGAGCGGCGCATCGAGGTAACGCTACCAGACGACTCGACCTTGCGAGCGGCGCACCTGGAGACGCTCAAGCTGTCCACGCGCGCCAGCAGCGATCTGGCCGAAGGTGACGTGCTCGATCTGAGCGCCCCGCACACCTTCGAGGTGACGTCCGAGAATGGCCAGCGCGCAGACTGGACCATCGTCGGGACGAGCGAGAACCAAGGAGTTGGCGGCGCCGCTGCCGATTGTGACGTCGAGCTGGCCACCTACCGCCTCGAGGGGAAGTTCCAGATCACCGATACCGCTGGCGATGCCATCGTGGACGTCGGTCCCGGTGAAGCCGTGCTGCGTATCACCCGCGGTGAAGGGCCGCAGGATGCCCGCTTGGTTTCCTACCGCCTCACCCAGAAGTTCGTGACGGGACCCAGCGGGTTGGCCAGCGTGCGTACCGACAACGAGACCAGCTCGGGGCCCGTCGCCTGTGGCATCGCACGAGGCCAGCTGGAGGACGGCGTGCTCACCTGGGACGAGTGCGACTACGGCCCAGCTCCCCCTCACGGCACGGTGGACTGGACGTGGCAAACGGTCGTCGGCGGCCCCGGCTGCATGGCGGACTACCACGCGGAGGGCACGATCAGCTGCACCGGCGTCTTCTGCTCGGCCGGCGGTGACTTCCCCATTGACCTGGACAAGACCTACCCCCAGCCGCTCAATTCGTTCGTCTTCTCGAGCGATGGCAACACGTTCGAGATGGAAAACCTGGGTGGGCCCGAAACCCCAGAGGGCGTCACCGGTGTCGAACTGCCGAACGAACAGCAGGGGCGAGCCTGGCTCGCGCTGTACGGGACCCGCGTGAGCAGCACCTGCGCGGTCGACAGCTGCGACGGCGACTGAGGCTGCGCTGACGACCGAGGCTACCCGCCGGACTCGGCTTCCCTGCAGGTCGCCGACTCACTCGTCGACGTAGATGCCGACGCCCCAGTCGGCAGCCGAGCAGCCGTTCATCTGCAGCTCGAGCCGATCGGCGAGCCGAGTCGGGCAATCCGTCTGACAGAACGTCTCGTCGACTTCACAGTTGGCCGGGAGCAGCTCGCAGCGTTGGTCGGTGGCCGCCCCCTGCAAGCTGCCCACCACGACACAGGCTTGCTGATCGTTGCAGAGCACGTCGCCGCAGCGGATGTCGGTGATCCAAACCGTCGGGCCGCTGACGTTCGCGCATCCGGTTACGACGAAGCCTTCGTCTGTCAGATCGTCGAGAACGCATTCGCAGATCGAGGCGGCGCCGCAATCGGTGGGCGGAGCAGCGCAAGTGGGCCGAGTCGGCGCGGTCGATGCAAAGGGGCCAGCCTGGGTGACCAGGCAAATCTGGTCGGGTGAACAGGTTTCGCTCCCGCACTCGAAGGCTTGGCTCGAAGACCCCCCACTACCTCCGCCGCCGTCGCCGGCGTCCGAGCTACTGCCGACACAAGCAGCCACCGAGAGCGCACTACCGACGAGCAGGAGCACGTAGCCCCAGCGCCCCGCGCGTCGCCGGACGCCCGGCTCAACTGGCTTCGCGGCCAAGGCGTCGGCCCCCCTCTCGGCCCCGACCTCGGCCGCACACCTCTCAGCTCGCGACATCAGCGACAGGCTGCCGCGGATCCGCCCCGACCGAAAGCCCCGAAGAAATGCGCCTATCCCGCCAGCGCAGGGCCGGCAACTCGATGTAGCGGCGCGCCAACCAGGCCAGACCGCACGCCATGGGGAATCCGAGCCCGAAGACGATGGGAAACACCTGCGCCGACGCGGGCAGGCAGGTCCTCAGGATCGCCAACGCCAACGAATGGGTCAGGTAGAGCGCATAGGAGAGTTGGCCGATCCCCACGATCCAGCGCTGCTCGAGCAAGGGACGCAGCACGCCCCCACCGGTCACCGCCGTCGAGCCCACCAACCCGACCAGCGCCGAACAAAGCCAGTAGTAGTTGGTGTGTGTCTGCGAAAGCGCCGCCACGACTCCCAGCAGGAACGCAGGCGCGGCAAACCGCCAACGCAGCACGCGCCCGAGCCAGCCGTGAACTCGCCGTGAATCGAGCCCAAGCGCGAGCAGCGCTCCCCAGGCGATGGCAGGGGCAAAGCTGGAAACGATCCGGTAGCTCGCCTCGGAGAGCCCCAGACGCCCTACCCACTCCTGATCGAAGAGGATGCCGCCCACGAGCACGAAGGGCAGCGCGAGCTTGGGTAGCAGCGCCACGAGCCCCGGCCAGAAGAGATAGAACTGCTCCTCGACGCAGAGTGTCCAGGAGAACGCGAAGGGGATCGAGTGCGGGACGTCGTAGTCGACGAACCAGTTGGCCATGTAGGTGGCGTGCCAGTGCCAGTTGGCCAGGAAATGCTCGCGAGGCGGGCCAGGCCGCGAAATGGTCAGCGCCGAGAGTAGCTGCAGCCCCAGGACGGCATAGTAGAGGGGGAAGATGCGCAGCGTGCGGCGCAGGTAAAAGCGCCCCAGATCGAGCCGACCCGACGCACGCTGCTCGCGCAGCAACAGCGTCGTGATCAAGAAGCCACTGAGCACGAAGAACAGATCGACGCCCACGGCCCCTTTGCCCCAGATGCCGTGCGGCGGGGCAGCGGTGGCGTGGTGGGCGATCACCGGCAAGATGGCGAGGCAGCGCAGGCCATCGAGGCCCTCGAAATGACGGCGTTCCAGGTACGCGTCGTACTGTCCGGCTGCGTTGCTCACGACGATTGGCTCAGAGGACGTGCCCGGGGAAGCCCTCGAGGAGGGACAAGGCGCGCTCGGCCATCGCTTCGTACTTGGCTCGCTTCTCCAAGCGCCGCCCTTCCCAAGGGGGAAGATGCGCGAACGTGATGTTGGAGGGCTGGTAGTCTTCCTCGTGCCGCCGCGTCTGCGTGAGCAGGCCGAAGTGCGCGGTACCCTCGGGCGGCGATGCCGGCTCGCGACCTCGCAGGCGCTCCGAGATGAAATGCGCCACCAGCCAGCCGCCGGCGGCCGCCTCGACGTAGCCTTCGGTGCCGATGATCTGGCCCGCCAGGTAGACGCCCGGTTCGTTGCGCAGCTGCCAGGTCTCGTCGAGCACACGCGGCGCATTGACGAAGGTATTGCGATGCACCGCGCCGAAGCGGAAGAACTCGGCGTTCTCCAGACCCGGGATCATGCGCAGCACCGTCTGCTGAGCGGTCCAGGTCATGCGCGACTGGAAGCCGACCAGGTTGTAGGCCGTCCCCGCCTCGTCCTCTTTGCGCAGCTGGACGACCGCGGCGGGCCAGCGCCCCGTCCGCGGATCGGTGAGACCTGCCGGCTTCATCGGGCCGAAAGCCAGCGTCTTCGGGCCGCGCTCGGCCATCACCTCGATCGGCAGGCAACCTTCGAAGTAGCGCACCTCCTCGAACTCACTGGGCTCCACCTTCTCGGCCGCCAAGACTGCCGCGACGAAGGCCTCGTACTGCTCCTTGTTCATCGGGCAGTTGACGTAGGCGCGCTGCTCTTCCTCCGACTCGCCCTTGTCCCAGCGCGACGCGATGAAGACCTTCTCCCAGTCGATGCTCTCGGCCGAGACGATGGGCGCGATGGCGTCGTAGTAGGCCAAACCACCGCCCACGCGGCGCTCCAGATCGCGAGCCAACGAGTCACCGGTCAGCGGCCCGGTCGCCAACAGAACCGGACGCTCGTCGGGGATGCGCTCGACTTCCGTCTCGACGATGGTGATGCGCGCCTCGGCGCGCAGGCGGCGCGTCATCTCGGCGGCGAATCGCTCGCGGTCCACCGCCAGCGCTCCACCGGCCGGCACCTTGCACAGCTCGGCCGCCCCCATGACCTGGCTACCCAGGCGCCGCATTTCTTCCTTGAGCAGTCCCACCGCGTTGGAGAGCGCGGCCCCTCGGAACGAATTGGAACAGACCAGCTCACAGAACGAGTCCGACGACTGCGCTGGAGTGCGCGCGCGCGGCTTCTGCTCGAGCAAGCATACCCGGTGACCACGTGCCGCCAGCTGCAGCGCCGCTTCCGAACCGGCTAGGCCGGCGCCCACGATAGTGACATCGAAATCCGACAAAAGAGGCTCCTCGCCGGTCTCTTAATCGACTCGCCCCACGCGACAAGGGCTCGCGCGCCCAGGGCCCGAAGCGCCCAGCGCGGCTCACGATTTTCGCCGGCGGGGAGCGCTGGGCCTCCCCCCCTGCCGGGCCGAGAGCGGGGCCGAGAGCGGGGCCGAGAGC
>DATIDO010000203.1:0-3587 GCA_035456245.1 Polyangiaceae bacterium | reverse complement strand
CGACCAAGAGGGGGTTGTTCTTGCGGCGCCGAGCCAAGACCTGGATGGCGCGGCGGATCTCGTTTTCACGCCCGACCAGCGGCTCGAGCTCGCCCTTCTTGGCGCGCTCGTTCAAGGCCACGGCGAAGCGCTCGAGCGCGTCGGGCTCCTCGGGCTCCTTCTCGGTCGTCTCCGCCAGGGCGCGGGGTTCGCTGTCGCCGTCCTCGTCGCGCTCTTTGGCGGTGCCGTGGGAGATGTAGCTGACGACATCCAAGCGGCTGGTGCCGACGTCGTGAAGCGCCTGGACTGCGGCCGAATCCGCCTCGGAGAACATGGCCACCAGGACGTTCTCACCCTTCAGCTCGTCCTTGCCGCTCGACTCGACGTGCCAGAGTGCGCGCTGCAGGACGCGCTGGAAGCCGCGTGACGGTTCGGGTGAGACGGGGGCGTTGCCGGGCAACGCCGACTGATCTTCGCTCAGCGCCTTGTCCAGGATCACCTTGAGCCGCTCGACGTTGCCACCCGAGTTGCGGATGACACGAGCCGTGTCGGCGTCGTGAGCCAGAGCGAACAGCAGGTGCTCGATCGTCATCAGCTCGTGCCGACGCCGCTGCGCCTCGTGAGCTGCCAGCGAAAAGGCGATCTGCAGGTTCGTGCTGGTCTTCATACTAGCCCTCGTACCCTTCTGGTTCGGCCGTCACCTTGAGCGGTTGCCCATGGAGACGGGCATAGTCCATCGCGTGGGCCGCTTTGCTTTCGGCCACGTCTCGCCCGTAAGTCCCCACCACGCCCCAGCCACGGTGGTGGACATGGAGCATGATCTGCGTCGCCTCGGTCGCGCTCTTGTGGAACTGGTCCATGAGCACGTGGACGACGAATTCCTGGGTGGTGTAGTCGTCGTTGTGGAAGACAACGAGGAAGCGCCGTGGCTTCTTGACCTCGTCCCGATTCTCGACCGCTAGGTCGTCTTGCCGCTGGGGGGTGGGCTTGGTCGATTCGGCCATGAAACCACTGGTGCGCTTCCAACTCATCCTGGGTCCGCCCAGCGGACATGTCGAGCCCCAGAGCGACAAACGGTTTGCCGCGAGGCAAACCGTTTTGGCGCGACCAAGCAAGCACAAGGAGCGCCGCTCGTGCAGCGCGATGGGCCGGAGCAGGCGAATGGGGCCTCCTCACCCTTCGAGGAGGCCCTGTTCGCTCGCGACTTTCGGGCAAACTGAGCGGCGCTCAGGGGCGCAGAGAGAGAGGAGCGGACAAAACAGGAAGCGCCACCCCACGGAGACCGCGGTAAGTGGCGCTACTTGTTCGACGTTCCGAAATATGCCGTCCCGGCAGGGGGACGGTCAGACATCAGGTGGCCGTCTTGGCAGGTGCCTTGGGGGCGCTCTGCGCGGCGTTCTCGGCGTCACGCTTGGCCAGCCAAGCGTCGTTCTTCTTGGTGCGACGCTTCTTCTCGCGTCGACGGGCACGGGAGTCCTGAGGGCTCGACATGGTTCTACTCCTGGTTCACTTTCTCCCGGCAGGGCCGGACCGCACGAAGCGGGGAAATGGGGACGCGGCTCTTAGCGGATTGTCGGAGGCAGCGCCACCCTCAGAGCGGGCAGAAATGCCGGCTGAGGGCTCGATTTGGGGGCAGGGATACAGCTGGCGGGGGCGTGGAGCGGCGGGGCAGGTGCCCGGGTCGGCTCCGGTGCTTCCGTAAGTAGCCAAAAGGATTGGGCTATCTCTCGGAGGAAGGTTCAGCGTTGGGCGTGGCGGTCCAGCAGACCGGAGAGGCGCGGGACCGAGGCCTCGACGTGCTTTTGGGCGGTCGGGCGGAGCTTTTCGTAGGTCTTCTTGATGACGTCACCGGAGGCCCGGGCGGCGCGGCGATCGGTCACTGCCAAGAGGGCGTTGGCCACGGCAGCCGGCTGGCCGCCGAGCTCGGCGCCCGGTGCGCGACCCGCGGCGATGGCGCTCTGGTAGAAGGGGTCGAGGGAGCGCGCGAAGTCGTCGAGCAGTCCGTCCACCAGGCGGGTGACGATGCCGGGGCTGACCCCCTGGAGCACACCGAAGGCCGCCTTGATGGCCAGGCCTCCCAGGCCGGACTTGTCCTTCACTTCGGCGTCCAGCACGCCGACGGCATCGGCGACTACACGGGCACGAAGTTGTGCCTCTTTGAACTGCTCGACGAGCGGGGGGTGAGCCATGGTGACGGCTGCCTACCATTCGCCTGCTAGCGCGACAAATCGTTTGAGCGGGGGCCACGGCCTCCTCACCCCTCTGGGGAGGCGCGTGGCGCCCCGCGACTCCTCGGCAAGCCGATCCGGGCTCGGACCTGTCGATCAGGTTGCTATTCGCGCGTGCCGCGATAGGGGAGGGGGGTGAGTGAAGAGGCACCCCACAGTCGCCCGCGCGACGGCCGCGTCCGAATCCTCGTCGTGGACGACCAGCGCAACATGCGCACCACGCTGTCGATGTTGCTCCGGGGAGCCGGTTACGAGGTCGACGAGGCCGAGGACGGCAAGCAGGGCTCCGAGATGGGGGCCAGCGAGGGGTACGAGCTGGTCATCACCGATCTGCGCCTCGGTCAGCCCGACGGTATGGCCGTGCTGCGCGCGATTCGCGAGGCTCAGCCGCACTGTGAAGTGATCGTGATGACGGCCTACGGCACCATCGAGTCGGCCGTCGAGGCCATGCGGCTCGGCGCCTTCGATTACCTGCAGAAGCCCTTCAGCGAGCAGGAATTGCTGCTCAAGGTGGAGAAGGCGCTGGAGAGTCGGCGCCTGCGCGGCCAGGTCGAGGCCTTCGCTCAGGAGTTTCGCGAGCGCTACGGCTTCGACAACATCGTGGGCCGTTCGGGCGCCATCCGAAACCTGCTGTCGCGCGTGGTGCGCGTCGCCCCCACCGACGTGACTGTGCTAATCACGGGCGAGAGCGGCACCGGCAAGGAGCTGATCGCTCGCGCCGTGCACGCCAACAGCCGCCGCGCCGACAAGCCCTTCATCTCCATCAACTGCGCAGCCATCACCGAGACGCTGCTCGAGAGCGAGCTGTTCGGTCACGCGCGAGGCTCGTTCACCGGCGCGACCACGGCCCGCAAGGGCCTGCTCGAGGAGGCCGAGGGCGGCACGTTCTTCTTCGACGAGATCGCCGAGACCACCTTGGCCTTCCAGGCCAAGCTGCTGCGCACCATCCAGGAGGGCGAGGTGCGACGGGTGGGCGACAACCGCCCCATCCGTGTGGACGTGCGCGTGATCGCCGCCACCAACGTCGACCTGGCCGAGGCTGTCGAGGAGAAGCGTTTTCGCGAGGATCTCTTCTATCGACTCAACGTGGCGCGCTTCAAATTGCCGCCGCTGCGTGAGCGCCAAGAGGACATTCCGCTGCTCTTCGACTTCTTCTTGGCCAAGTACAACCAGAAGATGGGGACCCGCGTGCAGGTGGCCGAGGGCGTCGTGGAGCGGCTCATGGCCTATCCTTTTCCCGGCAACGTCCGCGAGCTGGAGAACATGGTCGAACAGGCCGTGGCGCTCTGCTCGGGCGTCATCACGCTGGACGACATCCTGCCCGAGGCCGCCTTGCAGGACGAGCCGCCCGCCAGCAGGACGCTGGCCGGTATCGTCGAC
>DATIDO010000202.1:0-8874 GCA_035456245.1 Polyangiaceae bacterium | reverse complement strand
CGAACAGGTGCGAGACGCTCACCGGCCGACCGCCTCGCTGCGCAATGCGCGCCCAGTCCAGGCAGGCCGAGAAACCACCGAGCGCCATGGGCTTCAGCACCACGAAGCGCGCGTTGAGCAGCTCCAAGAAGCCTGCGTTCGGCTCCTCTCCCAGCAAGATCTCGTCGGCGGCGAGGGGAATGGGGCTCGCCAGCGCTTGCCAACCGTCCGCCTCGGAGGAGGGATCTTCCAGCCACTCCAGGTTCGATTCGAGCGCCTCGCGCGAGAGCTCGAGGATCTCGTCGCTCGTCCAGCTCTGGTTGGGATCGATGCGCAGGGAGAGGGATGGACCGTAGCGTGCCGAGAGCTCACGCAGTGCCCGCAACTCGCGCAACAGATCGCGCCCCACCTTCACCTTGAAGGTGCGGATGCCGCGGGCGAACAGGCTGTCGGCCCACGAGAACCAGTCGGGCACCAGCGGCTCGATCACCGCGCTGGTGGGCATGCGACTCGGTGTGGGATCCGTGTGCCCCGCCAGACCCTTCAAGAGCTGCCAGAGAGCCTGCTGGCGCAGATCGGCAACGCGGTTGAGGATGCAGGTCTCGAAGGCGAATCGCGCCGCCGGGGAGCGGAAGTCGGGCCCCTCGCGCAGCAGATGAGCGAGCGGATCGCTGGCCGCGTGCGCCCCCTCGGAGAGTCGGACCAGATCCTGCGCGTCGAGCGAGGTGATCTCCTGCCTGCACAGATCCGGGGAGTCGGGGCCGAAGCCACTGAGCGGGGAAGCTTCCCCCTCGTAGAGGCGACCCTCGATCGTCCAGCGCATCAACCAGCTCTCGCGCCCGTCGAGCGAGAAGCGACCGGCGCGCGCCAGGCTCTGTCGAGGCCGATGGGAGATCAGGCTGAGGGTCGAGTTCTTCAAGCCTGCCCCCAGGGCCACAGTCCGAGCGCCAGGCTCGCTCCGTACAGGAACACGACCTTCGCGGAGCGACCCAACAGGGGATTCAGCGCGCGTCCCTCCAGGCGAGCCAGATCCCGCGAGTTCGCCCAAGCGAGCGGCACGGTCGCGCAGCCCAACAGCGCCAGCGGTCCCACGCCGAAGGCCCAGCCAGCCACGAGCGGCACGGCGTAGGCCAAAACGTAAAGCCCGACGTACTCGCCCCAGGCGAAGCCCCGTCCGAAACGTACGGCCAGCGTGCGCTTGCCTGCCGTCACGTCGGTGAGGCGGTCGCGCACGTTGTTGACCACCAGGATATTGGTCGTGACTGCGCCCAGGCCCAGGGCGCCGAGCCACGCCAGCGGCGGCACGGTGCCGAGTTGGACGAAGACCGTGCCTGCGACCGCTACCAGCCCGAAGAAGAGGAAGACGAACGCGTCGCCCAAGCCGTGGTAGCCCAGCGGGTAGGGACCACCGGTGTAGCCGATGGCGGCCAAAATCGAGGCGACGCCAATCACCACCAGCCAGGGTCCGGCCACACTGACCAAGTAGACGCCGGCCAAGAGCGCGATGCCGAAGACGAGCGCCATGCCCACCTTCATCCCGCGCGGGCTGACCAAGCCGGCCTGCACCGCTCGGGTGGGGCCGAGGCGCTCGGCCGTATCCGCGCCCTTCTCGTAGTCGAACACGTCGTTGGCGAAGTTCGAGCCGATCTGCAGGCAGAACGCGCCGAGCAACGAACAGACGAAGCGCAGGATATCGAGCTGCCCCTCGCGCGCCGCGATCGCGGTGCCGACCAGGACGGGAGCAGCAGCGGCCGTCAGCGTGGCCGGACGACAGGCCAGGATCCAGGCATGGAGCGAGCCGGGAGCGGGGAGACCCGGAAGGGGGGACGCGGTGAATGCCTTCTCGTTCATGACGGGTCGAGGATGCGGCGGACCGCTTCGGGCGCGTCCACCAAGGGGTTGTGGCCCGCACCCGGTATCACGTGCAAGCGACAGGCCGGCATGCGCTCCACGGCGCGCTCCGCCAACCTCCGGAACTTTTCGTCTCGCTCCCCCACCACCCAGTCCACCGGCACCCGAACCTCGCCCAGACGCGGCTCGAGCCAGGGCATCTCGGCCTGACCCACCGTCTCCAGGCTGCGCGCCAGCCCCTCCGGGGCATGGCTTCGCCGCTCCGAACGGAGGCTGGCCTGCGCCCGTTCGTCCGACGTCGAGGACGCAAACAGCGGCTGCGCCTCCCAACGGACCAAAAACGCGTCGAGACCGCCTTCGCGCAACAGCCGGCACCACTCGGCGTCCCCCTCGCGGCGCAGCTCCCGCTCGCCCGGCTCGGCCAGACCGAACCCAGCCCCCACGAGCACGGCCCGCTCGAACAGCGCCGGATGGTCCAAAAGCAGCGACAAACTCAGCCGCCCCCCCAGCGAATAGCCGAGCAGCCGGCGCGGAGCCGGTAGCGCGGCGGCCAAGCCAGCCAGCCTCTCCACCTCGCTCGACCAGGACTCACAGACTGCCCACGGCTCGGGCCCATGACCCGCCAGCCAGGGAGCCGTCGCGCTCGGTGCCACTTCGAGCCAAGTCGACGGCCCACCCGTGAAGCCGTGCAGCGCGAAATCCCCTAGCGGTCGCTCGGTCATGCTAGCTGCCGTTCGAGCGCCTGTCGGAAAGCCCAGGCCGCGCGCGCCTCGACCGGCGCGTGGACCAGCGTGGTCCCGGGCCGGCGCAGAGCTTGGTCGACGGCGCTTTCGAGCTCGAAGCGCGAGCGCGCCACGGCAAAGTCGACGCCATAGGCAGCAGCAGCCGCGCCGAAGTCGAGCCGTGGCGGCGTCGACCAGAACTTCCAGCCGGCGCCCAGCTCTTCCCCCCGCGTGGCGAGCGGCAGCTGGTCGAAGATGTGCCCGCCGTCGTTGTCCACGACCAGGATGCAGAGCGGCACGCTCGCCTCGCGCGCCAGCGCCAAGCTCGACAGATCGTGGGCCGCGGTGACGTCTCCCACCACCAGCAGGGTCGGCGCCTCACTCCCGAGAGCGACGCCGGCAGCGCCCGCCAGCAACCCATCGATACCGTTGGCGCCGCGCTGAACGAACGTGCGCACCACGCGATCACCCAGAGCATGGCGTCGCACCGCATCGGCCCAGCGCAATGGCAGGCTGTTGCCGAGGCAGAGCTGAGCTCCGGCAGGTAGGCGGGAGAGCGCTGCGTCGATCGCCACCTGCTCGGACCACGGAGCCGAATCGGTCAGCAGGGCCCCGAGCGCCTCGTCCACCCTTCGGGCTGCCGCGGACCACTCTTGCTTCCACGCTGTCGCCTCCGGCCGTTCCGTGGACTGCGACAGCCGCGCGAGCAGCGCCTCGGCCACCGCACCCACCTCGCCCTGGACCACCAAGACCGCATCGCCCTCGGGATCGGGGTAGCCATACGGGGTCACCACGGCGAGAGGAGCTGCCACGCGGGCCTGGTAGCCGGGCGCCGATGCCGCAGTCAGCGGCGGGCCGAAGCGCACGATCCAATCGGGCGCAGGCAGCCGCTCGCCGAAGCGATCGAGCATGGTCTGGGCGGGGGCGGCCGAGGGGGCGTGGCCCGCCGTCTCCGCCAACCAGGCAGCGCCGGTGTGCTCGACCAGGCGCGCGACACTTTCCGCCGATGCTGCGTCGGTTGCGCCCAAGAGCACCAGCGGGCGAGCCGCGCCCTGCCATTGGCGAGCCAGCTCGTCGAGCGCCTCACTGCTCGGCTCGAGCCGCGCCCCATGCACCCGCGGCACACCGGCCAACAGCGTGGTCACCCGTTCGCTCAGCCAGAGTTCGTCAGCGGTCTCGGCTGGGTGGGGTTCGAGCGGCTTGCGAGCAGGGAAGTCGAAGTGAACCGGGCCGGCCTCGGGACCATGTGCCAGAGCCCAACCCTGGCAAGCCTTCCGACGGAGGCCGCGCAGCGCGTCCTCGAGCGGCTGCGGCTCACCCAGCGCGAAAAAACCGCGGGCGAAGCGACCGAAGAGCCGCGTCTGGTCGATGGTTTGCGCGGCCGCGCAGTCTTGCAGCTCGCCCGGTCGATTGGCGGTGACGACGAGCAGTGGCAGCCGGCTCTCGGCCGCTTCGACCACGGCTGGGTAGTAGTGCGCGCCGGCACTTCCGGATGTGCAGACCAAGAGCGGCGCGCGGCCGCTCTGCCGGGCCAGGCCGAGGGCAAAAAAGCCTGCGCTGCGCTCGTCCAGCGCGCTCGTCACCCGGATGTCCGTCTGCTCGAGCAGCGCGCACACCAGAGGGGTGGAGCGCGAGCCGGGACTCACCACCACGTCCCTCACGCCGCTCGCCGTCAGGCTACCGACGAACAGTCGGCTCCACTCGCCCAGTAGATTGCGTGGCCAGATCGCCATCTTTCGCCTCAGCTCCTCAGCCCGAGCGCGGCCAACATGGCGCTCATCTTCAGCTCGGTCTCGGCATACTCGTCTTCGCCGCGCGAGTCGCGGACAATGCCGGCGCCGGCGAAGACCTGCGCGCGCTCGCCGTGGAGCAGCGCCGAGCGCAGCGCCACCACGAACTCGCCATCCCCGTGCAGGTCGACCCAACCGAAGGGCGCGGCGTACCAACCGCGGGAACCTGGCTCGTTCGCACGCAAGAAGGCGAGCGCCGCCTGCCGCGGGTGGCCGCCGACCGCAGGCGTGGGGTGCAGGCGCTCGACCAAATCGAGCACATGGCGAGCTTCGTGAAGTTCACCGGTGAGGGGCGTATGCAGATGCAGGATGCGGCGAAGCGCGCGCAGCCGCGGCTCACCGTTCGGCTCCCACGCCACCAGCTCGGCGAGCGCCTCGCGAATCGCCGCGACGACGACCCGATGCTCGGCCTGATCCTTGGTGCTACCGAGCAAGCGCTCGCCGGCCCCTTCGAGCTGCGTCGAGATGGAGCCCGCGACGGCCTCCGTCTCCACCTGGAGCCCGCGCTTGCGCACCAGTCGCTCGGGCGTAGCTCCGACGAACCGACTGTCGCCCAGGCGTAGCAGGAAACGCGCGGCGCTCGGCTCTACCTCCCGGAGCCGAGCCAGGAACTCCGCGAGCCGCGGCGCCTCGGTGAGTTCGAGATGGAGCGAACGCGCCGCGACCACCTTCGTGAAGTCCCCGCGCTCGATGCCGGCACGGATCCGCTCGACCAACTCACAGAAGCCCGCTCGATCGAGGCTGGTCGACTCACTGCGAACGCGGGTCTGGGAAGGCTCGCTGCCGCCGCTCTCACCGGCGGCGCTCTGTGAAGAAGCACCGCTCTGCTCAACAGCACTGCGCTGCTCAACAGCACCACGGAGCGCCGACTCGGCGAACGCCAGGCTGCTCTC
The DNA here is from genome assembly GCA_035456245.1 of Polyangiaceae bacterium. Taxonomy (GTDB): domain Bacteria; phylum Myxococcota_A; class Polyangia; order Polyangiales; family Polyangiaceae; genus NIC37A-2. The sequence continues at coordinate 3,639 of DATIDO010000202.1, read as the reverse complement.
GACCTCGTGGGGAGGAGTCAGCAGCAGGAGTTCGGCGCGATCCGAACGGTCCACGTAGAGCAGACGGGGCAGCACGAGCAGTCCGGCACCGAAGACCGACCAGTCACCTTCGACCTGGGGCTCGAAGCTCACGCCGCCGAACGCACGCAACCCGGGAATGCCGAGGAGTTCCGGAGACTCAGCGGTGAATCTCTCGAGTTCCTCACGAAGGCGCGGCAAGCGCTCGGGGCCCTCGGCTCGGAAGGTGGCGACTGCGTCCAGGCCGATGAAGGCCGTCCCCTGATCGGGCTCGCCTGCATTGGCATGGCCCCCCGGGTTCCAGCCCACGGCGCAGCCAATGGGAGTCTCCAGCAGGCGACGAGCCAGACCACGCGGCGCGGGTGCACGCGCGACGGCCCAGCGCGACGAGAGCTGTCGCAGATCCTGGCGCAGCGCTTGGAGGGTCTCCTCGCTCGTCGGTCCGCTGATCGGCACGACGCCACCGCGCTCACCCTGTCGTGGCTGCGCGATGCTCTCGGTCATGCCGTCACGCGCGGCAGCGGCCTGGCCACGTAGAGGTGCGCGACCCCGAACGTGAGTGGCACGACTTGCTCGACCTCGAGACCCACCTCGGCGAAGCCGGCCGCGAACTCCCGAGCAGGAGGGAAGGCCGCGATCGAGCGCTGCAGGTAGCCGTATTCCTTGGCGCCGCTCAGGAGCGAGCCGAGCCAAGGCACCACGCGGTGGATGTGGAAGCGAGCGAGCGGCGCCATGATGCCACCCTCGGGCTCCGAGAGCTCCAGGATCGCAACCCGTCCGGTCGGCTTGGTCACGCGAGCCATCTCACGGAGGCCAGCCATGCGGTCGGGGACGTTGCGGATGCCGAACGCGATGGTCGTCCCGTCGAACGTGTCGTCGGCGAAGGCGAGGTTCTGGGCGTCACCCTCGTGCAGTTCGATGCGCTCTTCGAGGTCGAGCTGAGCCACCTTGCGGCGGCCTACCTCCAGCATGCCGCGCGACGGATCGACGCCGACGATGTGGGAACCGGGAACGCGCTCGCTGATCAGGATGGCCAGATCACCGGTACCCGTCGCCAGATCGAGTACGCGGGACTGCTCGCCGAGCTGCAGGGAGTCCACCGCGCGCCGCCGCCAGCTCTGATCGATACCGAGCGAGATGATGCGGTTGAGGAGATCGTAGCGGGGCGCGATGCCGTCGAACATGGCGCCGGTACCGCCGTCCGGGCGGGCGGGGCGAGGGGAGGTCGTGGTGGTCATGGGTTCCGATTGCGTTGTGCGAGGACGGTGGGATCGACGGCGCCACCCGAGACGAGCGCTTCGAGCAGGCTGCCTCCGGTGCGGGTGAGTTCGTGAAGTTCCTGGAGCCGCGCGCGCTTGTAACCCGATTCGTCGTCCGTCGCCGCCAATGCGCGCGACAGCGTCCCCTCGAAGTTCCTCACCAGGCCCAGCTCCCGCTCGCGCAGTACTCGCTGGACCAGCTTCCAGATGCTCGGTTCGGCCTTGAAATAGTCGCGCCGCTCACCCGGTAGCCAGCTGCGCGCGACCGCGCCCCACTTTTCGAGCTCGGCCAGGGCCATGGAAACGGCACCAGCGCTCATCTTGAGGCGCGTGCTCAGGTCCTGGGCAGAAAGCGGCTCGGCCGACAGATAGAGGACGGTCCAAATTCGCCCCATGGGTCGCTTGAAGCCCCAGAAATGCATGAGGCGACCGACCGTGTCGGCGACCTCCAGCTCGAGTTCCTGCTCGGGCCCTTCGCTCGCGGTGTCCGTCGAATCTTTCAAAACTCTTTGAAAGTTTAGTCGCGCTGCTGGCGTGAGGCCAGCCAACTGGCCAGCCCGAGGTGGCCTTTCGATGGCTTCGCGTCGCGAGCCCCGGACGGCCCCGTGCACCATCTGTCAACTGTCGAGATGAATGCGCGAACTGGACTGGCGGAATGACCAACCGGGCAACCGGCCGTTGCGGCCCAACGGCCTAACCAAGCAGCTAGAATCATTACGAAAAATCTTACGAAACAAGATTGAAGCGTGCTACCTTGGGAGACCTGCCTCGTTCGACCGTCAGTCGGGGGACTTGGGGTGACGAGAACGAGCAGGGCGAGACTTGTAGGGCGCCGCAAGGGAACGGCGCCCTTGGCTGGAGTGAGGGCTCTGGCTGGTGCGGGGGACGGCTTGGGGGGACATGGCAAAACCTAGAATTTGGGTGGCGGTAGTGGGGGCGGGGCCTGCGGGGCTCTACGCCGCCGAAGAACTGCAGCGGCGGGGGGCGGTGGTGGACGTGTTCGAGCGGCGCTTCGCGCCGCACGGTGTGGTGCGCGCCCTGGTCGCGCCCGATCAGCAGGACGTGAAGCGCCGGTGCTCGCTCCCCGACCACGTCTTCGATCCGGGCGATGCCCGCTTCTTCGGCAACGTGGAGATCGGGCGCGATCTGACGCTCGACGATCTGCGCTCACGCTACGACGCGGTGTTGCTGGCCACCGGCTCGCCCTCGCCACGGCGCCTCCATGTTCCCGGCTCTCACCGACCAGGCTGCCTGAGCGCGGCGGACTTCGTCGCTTGGTACAACGGCGAGCCGGGCGGGGAGCAGCTCGCGCCGAATCTCGATGGCGACCGCGTCGTCATCGTCGGCATGGGGCAGATGGCCCTCGACGCCGCGCGGATCCTGGTCAGACACCCGAGCGAGCTGGAACCCACCGACATCTCTGGTCACGCGCTGCGCGCGCTGCGCAAGAGTCATGTCCGTGAGGTGGTGTTGGTCGGCCGGCGCGGCCCCGATCAGGCGACGTTCGAGGATCGCGATTTCCTCGACCTCTGCGAACTGCGGGGGGTCCAGGTCCACGTCGAGGGCATCGAAGGCCTGGCTCCGCACCTCATCACCCGAAGGGGCGAGGTGCTTCGCGAGCTGGAGAGTCCCCACAAGCGCGACCGGGGGCGGCGGGTCGTCTTGCGCTTTCTGACCTCGGTCACCGAGTACCTCGGAGACGGACCGCCCATCGAGGGTGGGCGAGTGAAGTCGGTGCGTTTGGAGAGAAACGAGCTGGTGGACTCGCTGGACGGCTACCGTGCCGCGGGCACGTCGCAGTTCGAGGAGCTGACCACTTCGCTCGTGCTCGAAGCACTTGGCTCCGTTCCCGAACCGATGGCCGGGGTCCCCTTCGACCGGATCTGGGACATTGTCCCCAACGACGCAGGCCGCGTGCTCGCGTCGGGGCGAGGCCAACTGGTCCCGGGCCTCTACGTGGCCGGCTCGGTCAAGCAGCGGTCCATCCGTTCGATCGAACAGAACCGGAGCTCGGCGATCGAGACGGTGGAGCGCTTGTTCGACGATCTCCGCCGTCGCCCCACCACGCGAAGGGGCGAGGACGTCATGCTCACCTTGGATCGTCGCTCGGTCCGATACCTGACCTGGTGGGACTGGTCGCGGCTCGACCAGCGAGAACTCCAGCAAGGCCAGGCTTCCGGTAAAGTCCGCGAGAAGTTCTCGAGCCTGACCGATGCGCTGTTCGAGTTGGGCGAAGAGCGGTCCGAGGTGCGGTCCTCCCCGCTCGGTAGTGGTCTGTACGGAACCGAACGCTCCAGCGGCTTCCAAACCGAGGAATTCGGCGCCGGCAGCGAGCTGGATCCCGAGCGTGACTGGGGTGACG
>DATIDO010000201.1:0-8084 GCA_035456245.1 Polyangiaceae bacterium | reverse complement strand
CGGCGGGCAGGCAGGAGCGAGCCCAGCACCAGGGCGAGCGGGACCCAGAGCAGGAGCGCGAGGCGCGCAACGATGTTCCCTTCCACCTGAGAGCGTCTTCCGTCGGTCGGGGCGCGACCTGCAGTTGCGGCGCTCCCGTGGAAATCCAACACGGCTTCGGCTATCAAGTCCAGCAGACTTCGCCGCGTGTCGATGATTGCTCGAAGCTCGATCCAATGACCGCCGCCGTCTCGGTCTTGATGCCCGTCTACGATACGGCGCGCTATCTGGAGGCGGCTCTCGCCAGCGTCACGGCGCAGACCTTCGCGGACTTCGAGCTACTGGTCGTCGATGACGGCTCGAAGGACGGTTCCAGCGAGATCTTGCGGGCCTTCGCCGCTCGAGAGCCGCGCGCGCGGGTCTTTCACGGCCCCAACCGGGGGCTGATCTCCGCGCGCAATCAGCTACTGAACGAGGCGCAAGCCCCGTTGATCGCCTGGATGGACTCCGACGACATCGCCTTGCCGTGGAGGCTGGAGCGGCAGGTGGCTGTCTTCACCGCACGTCCCGAGCTGCTGGCGCTCGGCGGTGGCGCCGTCTGCATCGATCCGCGGGGCGCTCCGCTGAAGGTGGAGCGCTACCCGCTCCAGCATGCGGACATCGTCGAGCGCCAACGCGTGGGCGGTGCGTTTCGCTTCCCCACCGTCATGATGCGCCGACAGGCCGCTCGTGACGTCGGCGGCTTCCGCGAGCCGTTCGTCGTGGGCGAGGATTTCGACCTGCTGGTGCGCCTGGCCGAGCGCGGGCAACTCGCCAATCTGGACGAGCCCCTACTCGGCTACCGCATGCACCTGGCCAGCGCGTCCCTCGTGCATTGGTCGCGCTGGTTCCCGTACCGCGACCTCATCCTGGAGCTCGCCGAGGAGCGCCAGCGCCAAGGCAGCGACCGCCTGCAGCGCGGCGAGGCACTCACCATTCCGACGCCCCCCCGCGCACCGGCACCCGTCAACGACGTGCGCCTGGGCTGGGCACTCGATGCATCGGCCGACGGCTTCCACGCAGCAGCGCTGCACCACGCCTGGGACGCACTCCGCGAAGCCCCCTCCCGGACGCGGTGCTGGAAGACCAGCCTGCGCGTCGCCGCCCGCGCACTCACCGCTGGCCGCGAAGGACCCGCCAGCCAGCCCGAAATCGCCGCGGCCGTCGAGGCCTTGGCCGCCGTGACGACTGCCGCGGCGCCCAAGGCCGCAGCAACCACGGCCGCGGCTCAAAGCCGCGCAAGCAGCTGACCCACACCCAACGCGGCAAGCGCCACGGTGGCGAACAGCACCGGCGCCACCAGCTCGCGACGCCAATCGAGCAGCTTCTCGCGAGCGAACACCGGCAAGAGGACCAGGAGCGCGGGCAGCTCCGAGAGAGCCGTCGCCCAGACGAGCCCTCGGATCCCTCCCCAGTGGTATCCGAGGGGCAACGCCACGAGCATCCAGGCCAACCGGCACATGCTCTTGACGAACCCGTAGTGCGACTTGCCCATCGAGAACAAGCAGGTCTCGCAGGGCACGACGATGGCAGTGAAGATGACCCTCACCACCAGGATCTGCAGCATCCAACCGGCCTGCGCGTAGCGCGAGTCGTAGAGCAGCGCGATCAGCCAAGGCGCCAGAGCGAACAACACGCCCGCCCCCGGAAGCGTGAGACCGTCCAGCGCCAGCCGCGCCTTGTAATAGGCGCGCTTCAGCCGCGATGGATCGTCACGGTAGACCTTCGAGAAAGACGGGAAGAGGATCTGATGGGTGAGCCGCGTCACCACCAGGGAGCCGAGATCGGCAAACGTCGCGGCGACCGTGTAAATGCCGAGCTCCGCCAGGCCGAAGAACTTTCCCAGGAAAATGCGGTCGATTTGCTGGGCAAAGAAGGTCACCGCCGACGAGAGGAAGATCCACTTGCCGAAGCGCACGATCGAGTCGGCGGCCTCCCGCGACCAACGCAGCCTGTTGCGGTAGCCGACGTTCACGAAGAAGTGGCTCATCGCCGTCTTCAGCGCGGTGCCCGCGACACCACCCAGCACCAGCGCCCACACCGAGCGGAACCAGTAGGCGCCCGCAATGGTCACCAGCAGACCGAACACCTGACTGCTCAGCTCCACGACCATGATGCGTCGCGAGTCGACTCGCCGCAGCAGGGTCATCATCGACGTCGACTCGAGGCTGGCCAGCAAGACCGTCGAACTGCCCACCACCAAGAGCGGCCACAGCGACGGAACTTCGTAGAGCCAAGCCACTGGCCAAGCGAGCACGGCGGCCAGCACGAAGAGCAGCGAGCCGCGCACGACGTGCATGGTCCACGCCGTATCCAGGAACAGCGGATCGTCACCGTCCGGCGACTGAACCACACCCGGCGAGATGCCTACGTCCGAGAGCATGACCAGGCCCTGATTGAAGATGGCCAAGATGGCCATGGCGCCGAAGGCCTCGGGGAACAGCAGTCGGGTCAGGACCAGGTTGCCGAGAAGGCGGATTGCGTTGCCCGCCCCGAACGAGGCGATCTCGTAGAGCGAGCCGCGCATGGCGCGGCGGCCGAGCTTCTCGGCGGGGGCAGCTGATGTGGTGTCGGCTGGGGACACGTCGAGACTCGACATCGTTTAACCGGGGCAACTCTCGGTGCAACGCATCCGAGAAGACGGGGCACGATAGGCAGCCCGACGGCTCGTTCACAAGCACTCCACGGGATCTCCGCTGGACAAAATCGGGGCCTCAGCTCACGCTCGACGAAGTCCTGTCAGGGCCTCATCGAGCCCTCATCGAGTCCTTGGAGTTTGTTTTGCTACGCCGCCACGACACCACTGCATTGCGCGAGAGGTTCCTGAAAGCTCAGCCCTTTCCGTTCCTCGCCGTCGACGATTTCCTCGAGCCCGAGTTCGCGCGCGCCATGGCGGCCTCGTATCCCAGCTTCGAGGATGCGTCTTCGCTGGGGCACGTGTTCAACGCGGTGAACGAGAAGCGCAAGGTCCAGATCACCAACCCGGAGTCGTTCCCCGAGCCCGTCCAGCAGTTCGCGGCTCTGGCTGCGTCCGAGGAATTTCGCGAATTCCTGAGCAAGGTCTCGGGGATCGACGATTTGCGCTGGGACGACTCCTACTCGGGGGCGGGCATGCACATGACCGCCTCTTCGGGCCGTCTGGATGTCCACGTGGACTTCAACCGCCTGGAGCAGAAGGGCTGGTACCGCCGCCTCAACCTGCTCCTCTTCTTGAACGAAGGCTGGCAGGACGAGTGGGGCGGGCGGCTCGAGCTGTGGAACGCGGACGTCACCAAGTGCGCCCACTCGTTCCAGCCCATCTTCAATCGCATGGTGCTCTTCGAGACGAGCGACATCAGCTACCACGGCGTCACCCCCATCAAGTGCCCGCCGGCCATCGCCCGGCGCTCGTTCGCACTGTATTTCTACACCGAGCAGCCGCCGGCCGGAGTCGACGCCGACAAGCAGCACTCGACCATCTTCCGCTCGCGCCCCAACGAGTTCATGCGCGGCTACGTGCTGATGCCACTGTCCTCGGCCAGCTGGGCTCTCCGTTCTGCCTACCGGACGATGCGGAGCCGCACCGCGCAGCTGCTCGGCCTCAAGCGCGCCTGAGACGTCGGCACCGACCGGCGACGGCACGGTCAGGCCTGCACCGACCGGCGACCGGCACGGTCACGTCGGCACCGACCGGCGACGGCACGGTCAGGCCGCCGCCGGCTCGATGGAGCTGCTCCAGCTTCCCGTCACTCTGCGCGAACTCGTACGTTCAGCGATTCGTAGAGCCGGATCTTCGCGTCGAGTGACGCGTCGGGCTTGGCAATGTGCATGCGCGCCATCTTGATCCACACGATGTCGTTGGCCGTGTCGTGCCAGAACTTGTCGCCGGCGGATGCTTCGACGGCGTCCAGGTTCGCGGCCGGTTCGACCGGGTGCCACTGATCACCGAGGAACTCGTCCTTCCAGTTGGCGTTGCCGTCCTGGTACGCCTTGTAAGAGGCCGAGTTCTTGGTCTCGTCGATGTTGCGGCCCGTGACGAGCACGGTGGGTGTGGCGCCACCATCGAACGGCACGCCCACGATGAACCAGTCTTCCGGCTCGATCAGGTTGGTCACCGAGAAGTCGACCCAAGTGCCAGGCGGCGTTGCGCCCGACATGGTGTCGCAGCTCAGCTCCGACCCGGGCGTACCGTCTTGACCGTCGCCAGGGGTCTGCGCCGCGGGGAACGAGATGCCGTAGCTACCACCGCGAACGGCGCTGAAGCTCCGGAAGCCGCCCAGCATGGGCGTGCAGTCGCCATCGTCGACGAACCACACCGCGTCGTTGTCGGTGCGCTCGATCGACACGGGACGATTGCGTCCCGGACTGTTGTACGGGTCCTCGCCGTCCAGCAGCAGATCCTGGATGCCGTAGTAGGGCCCCTTGCAAGTCCGATCATTTCCGTGAGGGGCCAGGACGGCCGAACACGTGGTACCGAACGTGAGGAAGGGATCGTCGTAGACCCAATAGTCACCCTTGGCGCCCCAGTAGCCATGCGGGTCCCAGAGCGCGCCCGCCAGCGAGTAGTTGCCTCGTCCCTCGCCGACGGCGAGCCGATTCGGCGACTCGGAACGGAAGCCCGGGTGCGCATTGATCATGCGGTTGTTGGGGTTGTTGATCAGGCCCTTGTCGACGCCCGTATGATAGTAGTCCCAGCTACCGAAGGCGCCGCTCGGGTGCCCCGTAACGGCCGGTAGATTGACGAAGAGGTTGTCGCTGATCTCGCAGTCGCTGTGGTAGCTCGCTGCGCCTACGCGACCCGCGCCTGGCTGAGAGCGATAGGCGCTCACCTTGATCTCCGCCTCGTTCTCGTTGTTGAGAGTCCAGCCGACGACCAACGCGTTGCGAATCGTGCAGATCGATGCACCCGCAAAGGCCGTGCCGTTGAAATCCGTGGTCACGAAGCCATCGAAGGTGCCGGCTCGTGTTCGGTTCCAGTACGAGACGGTCGCGTCCTGCCACGTGGCTTCGTGCTTGTAGAAGCGCATGCCGCTGATCGTGTAGGGCGCCGGCTCGCTCGAGGTCGCATCACCCGTGGCCGACGGGTTGTAGGAGAGCGCGGTCAGGTCGCCCTCGTCGTTCGTCGGCACGTCGTCGAACATCAGGCCGTGCTTGTAGTTGCTGTGGGCGACGTTGTCGGAAAACTCGCCGAATTGCATGAAATGCGGAGCCAGGGGGGTATTCGAGTTCACGCCCAGCGGCTTCTCCGGAAAGGCCATCCAAAAGCCCATACCTTCCGAGTCCGCGGCTACGTTGGCCCGCACCACGTTGTCCGGGTTGGTGAGCCAGAAGCCGGCGGGTTTGTCGTCGTGCTTCACCAGGCGCTTGTCTTCGGGGGGCTTGCGAACGTGGAGCACGAGGTTCCGCTCGATGACGTTGCCTCGCTCCACGGCGTTCTCCAGGAAGATCGCGTGACCGAGGATGTCGTAGCAAACGTTGTCTGCGACGGTCACGCCGTTCGTCGCATGCAAAACGACACAGCGATGCTTGGACTCCCAGATGGCCGAGTTGCGGACGTACTGGTCCTTCACACTCGTGCCCTTCGGGTCGTCGCCCTCGTAGCTGAGCAAATGCCAGTGGATCGGGTAGCGGGCCAGCTTGCCCAACTGGCCCACGCGATGCAGTTCGACGGCGTCGATGCGCGCCACCGAGCCCTTCATCACCATCACGTGCGCGCCGATCCCATCGTTCTTCCATGCGTCGTCGTCGGCGCCCTGGATCAGGATGTTTCTGGTCAGGTTTCCGACCTCCGCGCGCTCGTCGATGACCTGCTCGGTCACGCTGCTCGTGGGCTCCAGGGTGATTCCGTCCTGATCGACGTACTGCAAGAGCCCCCATCGGGACTTCTCGAGCGGCGCGGTCAACTCCGCTGCGGCACCGTCGGCGCTGGCCAGTTGACCGAGCTCGGCGGGACCGATGCGGTAGTAGTCCGTGGGAGCGATGACGACCCGGTCGTCGGCCTTCCAGCCCGCATCGTCCAACAAGGTCAACTGGGTCTCACCTGCCGGGAGATGCTCGTTCAGCTTCGTCCACGACTTCTTGGGAGCCTTGCCATGCAAGTCGATGGTGCCGCCGTTCATCGCCATGATGCCCCGCGTGCCGCCGTCCATCGCGTCTCCATCCTTGCCCGTCAGGGTGATGACGGCTTCGTTGGAGTAGGCGCGCTCGGGGTGCCCGACGCGCAGCGTCCCGTGCACCATGATCCATTCCGCGGTGAACTCGAGGTCCTTGTCGTCGAACACCAACGTCCCGTCGAGCGTGACCGTGCCGAGTGGCGGAGGGCTCACATCCAGCAGGATTTGCTTGCCCTGCGGCACGACGACATCCTCGCCCTCCGTCGGCACATGGCCGCTCGGCCAGGATTCGGGATCGGACCAAGGCTTCCCTTGGGGTACGGGAGTGTTCGTCTCTTCGGTGGGAGCGGCACCGCAACCCATCAGACCGATGGCACAAGCCAACACGTACTTTTGCATGACGTCGACTCTCCGAGGCATTGCACGCAGAAGAGAGCCCGTGGCTCTCCTCGACTTGCAGAGTGAACAAGCACCCCGACTCCGCGCGAACGCGACCGGGGCCAGCGTGCAGTATAGTCCAAGGCGCAGCTGGGTCGTGCGACGGTTGGATGATTTGCCAATGCCGGAGTGTCGAAATGCATCACCCACGCATCGTCTCCCCAGCGCTGCGGACGAGGCTCCAGCCGCAACGCAGAGCCGATCACGCCGTGCTCATGAGTGTCCGTCCACCGGCCGTTCGGATCGCCGGAGCGCCTCGGCTCACTGCGCCGGCAGCTTGTATTCCATGATGGTGCGCGAGCGACGGAAAAGCAGATCCCGAACCGCTCGCAGGACCCCCTGAAGTTCGGCGAACTTCCCGATCACACAGGCCACGGCATAGGCCCGGGCGTCCGCCGCGGGGAGACCCCGGTGGCGCCGCAACGACCGGTAGATCTTCAACGCCAACAGCGGATAGGCAAACAGTCCGAGAGCGAACCGAACGTCCCACGCCAAGGCGAGCGCCGAGATCACCACTCCGAAACCCGACCAGGCCAGAATCGAGATCACCTGCCTCGCCCACGGCCTGCGGTCCGACCGACGATGTAGCCATGCAACCAGGGCGAACGCGTAGCCGGCACGCGCCGCCCGCCGCCACCATTGGGAGAAGCGATACATCGCCGCATCGTGGAGGGTCATTTCTCGATCGAGGCGCTCGATCCGGTACCCCTTCTCGATCAGGCGATGACAGAGCTCGGGCTCCTCGCCCGCAACGACCGTGTCATCGAAACCGCCAACCTGCTCGAAGGCCGCCGCGCGCACCAGGAAGTCCCCACCACACGCACTCGTCCAGCCGACCGGTGTGTCCCACTCGATGTCGCACAGCCGATTGTAGAGACTTCGTTCCGGCTCCCGCTCGCGACGGCGACCGCAAACGATCGCCAGATCCGGCACCTCTTCGAGCCGCGCACGCGCGACCGCCAGCCAATCGGACCGCAACTCGCAATCGCCGTCCACGAACTGGGCGAAGCGCAGGCCAGGCGAAAGTCGCAGCAGCGCGCGGAAGCCTTCGTTCCTCGCACGAGCCGCGCAAAAGGGCAGACTCATGTCCAGCTCGACCACGGTGTGGCCCAGCCCGCGAACCCGCTCGGCGCTGCCGTCGGTCGAGCCCGAGTCGACGTAGACGAGCACGTGGGGCGTCGCTTGCGCGCTCTCGATGCAACGCATCAGGCGCTCCCCTTCGTTGCGCCCGATCACCACGACGCCCAGCGCGCCTTCCGAACGTTCGACCTCCGCTGTCGCCGTCACGCGCTCCTCCCGACGAGCTTCCACCTCGCCCACGTCGCTACGAACACCCAACCGATCGCGAGCGCCTCGAGCCAGACGTAGGCCGTCGCTGGAAAAACCCTCACGAAGCGATGAAACGTCGCCGCCCGCAGCACGACGAAGACGCCGAGCGCCAACAGGCCCAGCACGGCCCAGCTCGTCGCGGCCGGAGTGCCCCGCGACCAACGGTAGATCAGCACCAGGCCACACGAGCCGAGCAACGCGACCAGC
>DATIDO010000200.1:0-3614 GCA_035456245.1 Polyangiaceae bacterium | reverse complement strand
CCCGTATCGAGGGCCCCGCGGTGCGCGCGCCCCTGCTCGAGTGGCTCGAGGTGTTCGTCGATCGAACCCTGTGGAGCCGCGGCTCGCTGCCTGCGGATCAGGTGCGCGGCGGCATCACCCGCGAGATGGCGGTCTGGACCTCGACGGGCCGCGGGCGCGAGTAGAGAGCAGGTCTCGGTCGGTGGCTCGGTCGGGCTCTGCCGAGGCCAGCCGGACCGGGGCCCGGATCTCCGCACGCTCCGTCACCGATGCCGATCGGACTACGCAAAAGACGTAGGACGAGGCCGTGTGACACTCGCGTAGGACGAAGAATCGTCACGCGCGATCCAGTCCGAGTGCCATTTCGATCACGGATTGCTCACGGGCAGGCAACGGAGAGAAGTCACCTCTCGCCCGGAGTTCGTGTTGCCCCTCCCTCCCCATTCCGAGGCGCGCGTGGCGTGGGTCCGTGTCGTTGCCTCGTGCAGCGCGCGGGCCTGCGCGCGCGTGCTCCCGCTGCCCCTCCACCCGTTCGGCTTGCAGTTGAGCCGTCTGCTCGTCGCGCTGCTCTTGCTGCCGTTTTTGGCTGCTTGCGAAGCGGGTGGACCCGTCACCGTGCGCGTCTCGGTCGACTACGCGCAGCAGCTCACCCTCGGCGTGAGCCCCGCGGCCGACGACGGCACCACCGAGTGGACGATCGTCAACACCGACATCCAAGACGGCGCCGCCGTTCGCGAGCTGGTCTTTCCTGCCGGCACCCAGATCACCTTCTCGGTCGTCCACAAGAACAACGCCCAGGCGCTGCGCTTCGTCGCCGACGCACCCGGCGGAGAAGTGTCGGGCAACCCCCTCACCGTGCCCGCGAGCGATGGCCTGCTGGTGCGCGTCGTCTGGGGTGACATCGAGCTCTCGGGCCTACCGATTGCCAGCGCCGGCCCCGATCAGCGCATCGCGCTGCCGCTCGATCGCGTGACGCTCGATGGCTCCGACAGCTTGGACGCGGACGGCGGCATCGAGACCTACGCCTGGAAACAGCTGTCGGGACCGAGCGACGCCAGCCTCGCCACGGCCGACGAAGCGCTGACCGAGGCCAGCGGCCTCGAGCTGGGCAGCTATGTCTTCGAGCTCACCGTCAGCGATGCCGACGGAAACGTCGACAGCGACGAGGTCCAGGTCGATGTGCTGGAGGGCGGGGATTTCCGGCTCGGCGAGCCGTCTTACCTGGCCCTGGTAACGGACACACGCAAGCCGCACTTCACCTGGGACGCAGTCGAAGGAGCGACCGGCTACGACATCTGGCTCAACGTCACGCGCGACGACTACGACTGGACCGAGCCCGGCAATCTGCTCGACCGCTACACGAAGGTCGGCACCGCGACGACGAACGAGTTCACGCTCGCTCAGGAGCTCTCGGACCGCTGGACCTACCGCTGGTACGTGACCGCCAGCGGCGTTGGGCAAACCTCCGACATCGGCCAGTTCGGCCTGTACGTGCCCACGCTGGAGCAAGAAGACGACGGCGTGGCGCTGGTCGCCGGCGCACGCGATCTGAACAAGAACGGCAGCATCGAGCCCTACGAGGACTGGAAGCGTCCCATCGACGAGCGCCTCGAGGATCTGATGGGGCGCATGAGCGACGCACAGAAGTTCGCCCAGCTCTTCTACGGCGCGACGGACGTGAACCCCAACGCCGGCTGGGCCTTCTCCTACGGCGTCGACCACATCGACCGGAACGCCCAGAAGGCCGCGGCAGCCTTCCTGCTGGGCATCCCGGTGGCCTTCGCCGGCGACAAGATCCACGGCTGGAAGACCATCTTCCCCACGCAGCTCGGTCTGGCTGCCACGCGCAACCTGCAGCTGGCTTACCGCGCCGGCGATCTGCAACGGCGCGAGCACAAGGCAGCGGGCTTCACCGGCACGCTGTCACCACTGGCCGAGGTCGACACGATGGTGCGCTACCCGCGCTTCCAGGAGGGCTGCGGCGAGGACGCCGACTTCTGTGCGGCGATGGTGCGCGCCATGGTGGCCGGCATGCAGGGTGGCCCCGAGCCGAACCCGCACTCGCTGCTCGTCACCATCAAACATTGGCCCGGTCAGGGCGCAGGCGGTGAGTCGCTCGTCACCTACGACGCCGTGACCCAGAAGTACCACATGCGCCCCTGGCTCGCGGCCATGGAGGCCAACGGCGCAACCGTCATGCCTGGCTACGCCGGCTCGTCGCTGCTCGATCCGGGTGGTCCGGGCGCTGGCTCCAGCAAGAAGATCCTCGACTACCTGCGCAACGAGCTCGGCTTCGATGGCCTGATCGTCACCGACTGGCTGCCTGCGGCCACGAACGTGAGCGTCAGCAGCATCTCGGCCGGCGCCGACGTGATGGGCGGCGCTCCTGCCGAGCCGACGGACATGAATCAGCTGCTCGAGGGGGTCGGTCGCGCCCGCTTCGAAAAGGCCGTGCGGCGCGTGCTGGAGCTGAAGTTCCGGCTGGGCATGTTCGAGAACCCCTACGACGATCCGCTCTACTCGCGCGAGATCTGGCACGGCGCCGAGGCGCAGGAGATCGTGTTGGAAGGCGCGCGCCAGTCGCTCACCTTGCTGAAAAACGACGGCGTCTTGCCGCTCGACGTCGACACCCTCTCGGTCGCCGGACCGCGCGCCAACCACGCGGGTGGCACCGACGACTGCAACGTGATCTGGCAGTCCGTCTACCACGACAACCCGCAGGCCCGGAGCTACCTGGCGGCGCTCACCGCGCGCGGCGCCGAGGCTGGCGTGGCCGTTTCTTCCGGCACCGGGGCGGCCGACGCGGCGGTCGTGGTGATTGGCGAGAATTCCTACACCCACGCGACCGAGTGGCCCGAGGCCCAAGTCACCATCCCGAGCGAGCAGTTGGCCGTGATCAACGGCTTCGTGAACCAGGGCGTGCCGGTGGTCGTGGTGGTGATCTCACCGCGTCCCTACGTCTTGACCGAGGTGGTGCAGAAGGCCGCCGCCGTCGTGCTCGCCTATCGTCCCGGGAACGGCGGCGGCACGGCCGTGGCCGAGCTGCTGTTCGGTGACGTGACGCCGAAGGGCAAGCTGCCGTTCCAGCTCCCGCGCTCCGAGGCCCAGGTGGGCCCCAACAATCGCGACGCGCAGGTGGAGCGCTGGGATTTGCCGTTCGATCTGGGCGCGAGCGATGCCGAGCGCGAGCAGCTGCGCGCGCTGATCGACGCGAACGAGACCATCACCGATCCGACTGCCTATGGCGATCCGCTGTTCCACTTCGGCGCCGGCTTGCAGTCCTTCACTCCTGGCAACGCACAGAACTGATCCGATGAAGTCCTCGCCCTCGGTGCGCTCGGCACCCTCTCCTCGCGCCTCCCTACTCGCTGGCGCCGCGCTCCCCCGCTGGTTCCCCCTGCTGCTGCTGTCCGTGGTGCCCATCGCTTGGGCCTGCGGCGCTCCGTCCGAGGGCGACGCGCCGGACTCGGCGAATGGTCCCGACGCGGCCGACGGGGCGGACGGGGCCGACGGTCCCGATGGTCCGAGCGACGGTCCCGATGGCGGTTCGGGCAGCGGCGGCTCGCCAGCCACGGCCGGGATCGTGCCCCTCTACGACGAAACGACGGGGCTCGAGCCGGACGTGCTCGAGGACA
>DATIDO010000199.1:0-18220 GCA_035456245.1 Polyangiaceae bacterium | reverse complement strand
TGGTCGGCATCGAGCGACCTCGTGAGGTCAAGGTCCCGTCGGACTACTGAGTCCTCCCAATATGGAAAAGCTCGTCCCCCGGCTCGTCAGCGGTGGGTCGACTCGGAAGTGGTCGCGTACTCGCGCCCCAGCTGCCAGGCCACCCAGAACCAGAGTGCGGCAGCCACGGCATTGACCAAGGCAAAGACCGACAGGGGTAGCGCGAACAGGTGACGCCCCAGGAACACGAGGCCCGCGCTGGCCACGTCTCCTCCGCGCACGAACAAGGTGTCGACCACCTGCTTGGCCTTGTACTTTTCTTCCGATCCGAGCGGCAAGAAGAGCGCGTTACGGACCGTGTTGTTGAGCGAGTAGTCGAGGGAGTTCTCCGCGATCTTTCCCCAACGCGCGACGAACAAGAAGGGGACCAGCGCGATCGTGGCGTAGCCCAGGAGCGCCACCGTAGGCAGGACCAAGAGCGCCCCTGCCACGCCGTAGCGACGCAGCACCCGGGGCGTCACGAACAGCTGAATGACTGCCCCGATCAGGTTCACCCACAGGAAGTAGCGCGAGTAGAAGGCGCTGATGTGCTCCTTGGCATCGACGCCTGCCGGCACGCTCTCCTTCACCAGGCTGCCCAGCACGAACTCGCCGGTGGAGTTGACCAGGTTGAGCAGCAGCATGAGCACGCCGATCAACAGCAGGTAGCGACTCTGCAGCACCAAGCGGAAGGCCCCCTTTCTGGGGGCTTGGTCCGGTTTTGCCTCGGCTGCGACGACTCCGGCACCCTCGGCGACTGCGGCACCAGCGCCTGCCTTTTTCCGAAGCGCGAGAGCCGCGGTCGAGAGTTGGCAGCGAGCCGTCACGCGCTCGGCAGCGCGGCTCAAGAAGAGCGCAACGAGCAGGAGCCCTGCGCTCACCAGCATCATCTGGGAAATACCGAGAGGCTTCACCAACAGACTGGTGAGCTGGCTACCCGCGACGGCGCCCATCGATGCCCCGAAGGCCACGATCGGAAACAGTCGCTCTCCCTGCCGGCGTGAGTAGAGATCGCTGGCGAACGCCCAGAACTGGGCCACCACCATCAAGTTGAAGATGCCAACCCAGAGGAAAAAGAGAATGCCCAGGCCCGGCACCTGCAGCTTCGCCGCGAAGTAGAAGGCGACCAAGCACGCGACGAACACCAGGGTGACCGTCCGGATCAGCCGGCCTCGCTCGACGCGACCCACCAGCCACGAGTAGGCCGGAACGATCGGGATCAGCAGCAAGATCTGACCGACTGCCGCGTAGCTCTTCAGCTCGGCGCCGCTGGCCTCGGAGAGGATCAGCCCTTCGCGCACGGGCTTGAGCACATAATACGCACACAGGAGCACGCAGACATCGAGCGCCAGCACCAGCGCCGAGGTTCCCTCGCCCCGCTCGACAGGCGTAATCCAGGAGAGGGCGCGATCGAGAAAGCCCAACCCTGGATCTGCAGGAGGGCGCACATCGGGCGCAGCTCGGTCCTCGGGCGCAGCTGGTTCATCGGGCACAGCTGGTTCATCGGGCACAGCTGGGTCCTCGGGCGGCTCGACCGTCACCATGCACTCAGACGGAGAACTGGAACGCCACCGTCAACACCGCTGCAGCCAGGACCGAGTAGCCAATCTGCTTGTATCCCTGGATGCGGACGCTCCGCAGCTCCTGACTATCGGCAATCCTCTCGCTGCCGCAGTCCGTCTGGCGCAGCCCGAACCAGGCGGAGAAACCGCAGGTCTGGAAGATGGCCTGGAAGAACGAGTTGGCCGACAGGAAGAACGGCAGGAACAGCGAAACGTAGGCGAGGCGGCTGGCGTTCAGGCGGTCGAAGACGACGGCCAAAACGAGCCCGAGCGCCAGGCTGGCGATCCCCAGGCGAAGGCGCCGGGCGACATTGGCGTCCGCCAGGTTCGCCACGAATTCGTTTCCTGGGCTCATGGGTCTAGTCTAGCCATGCAAACGGGTGTGCGCACCCCCCGGCCCTCCGCATGCCGAATTCCACCATCCTCCCGGCCGCTCCCGGTTCCCACCATGCTTCCGGGTGGTTGCAGCGCTTCGCCGACGTCCGATCGGGAGAGCGCTTGCTCGTTGCCGGCGCCTGCGCAGTGCTCGGAGGGATCGTCGCGGCACACGTCTTGCTCGAGACGGCCCGC
Source organism: Polyangiaceae bacterium (assembly GCA_035456245.1). GTDB lineage: Bacteria > Myxococcota_A > Polyangia > Polyangiales > Polyangiaceae > NIC37A-2. The sequence continues at coordinate 16,070 of DATIDO010000199.1, read as the reverse complement.
GACGCGCTCTTTCTCACCAAGTTGGCACCCAGTGCGCTCGCGCTGGTCTACCTGGCCATGGCCGGCATCGGCGCGCTGACGGCGCGCGCGGATCGCCTGGTGAGTCGCCTCTTCGGGCGCAAGAACGCGCTGGTCCTGGGCCTCATGGCGGCCGCAACCGGCACGATGCTGTTCTACACCAGCACCATCGACCAGACGCGCGCCTTCGCGCTCTACCTGTGGGCGGGTGTGATCACGACACTGCTCACCGTTCAGTTCTGGCTGGCGGTCGCGCAACGCTTCACCCCTGCTCAGGGTCGGCGCCTCTACGGCCTACTGTCGGCCGGCGGTGTGCTCGGCGCCGTGCTCGGCGCCTCGGCCGGTGCGCTCTTGGCGCAACAGGTCTCGCTCAAGAGTCTCCTGGCCGCTTCGGCGTGCCTTCACCTGATCACCGCGTGCCTGATTACGGCGGCGCCTCCAGCCACCGAACTACCACCGCCGCCCCCACGACCCCGGCTGCGTGAGGAGTTCAGCGCAGTTCGCGGCAATGGCTACTTGGTGCGGGTCGGCGCGCTGCTGCAGGTGTCCGTCGCCACCTTGTTGCTCGTCGACTACGTCTTCAAGACGGTGATGGCGAGCCGGCTGCCGCCGGGCGAGCTGGGCGTCAACCTGGCTCGCTACTACGCGGTGATGAATGCCCTGGCGCTGATCGTCCAGGTCTTCGTCACCATGCAGGTCCTGCAGCGCATGGGCACGGTGCTGGCGCTGACGTTGCTACCGCTCTGCTTGCTGCTGGCTGGCGGGCTCGGGCTGTTCTTCTCGGCGGCGCTGCTCTTCGCGCTCCTGGCCAAGGGTGCCGACGGGGCACTCCGCTTCTCACTGCACCGGGTATCGACCGAGCTGCTCTTCCTGCCGCTCGGCGCCGACGAACGAGCTCGGGTGAAGCCACTCTTCGACTCGGTGCTGTCACGCGCCACACAGGCCATCGTGGCGGTGGCCATCCTGATGGCGGTGCGCATGCACTGGGACAGCCCCTTCGCGCTGGGCCTGGCGACCTGCGTGCTGGCCGTGGTGTGGATCCTGCTGGCTTGGTCGCTGCGGCGCCCCTACCTCGAACGCTTTCGCTCCGCGCTCGGCAGTACCGTGCGTCAGCCCGACTTCGACCTGCTGCAGCTCGATCTCGACAGCGTGGCCGTCCTCGTCGAGGCATTGTCGAGCCCCCAAGAGAACGTGGTGATCAGCGCCATGGGCCTGTTCGAGGAAGGCGGACGCTCCAATCTGATCCCGGCCCTGGTGCTCTATCACCCGAGCCCGCGCGTCTTGGAGCGCGCGCTCCAAATCCTGCCGAAGGCCAGCCGCAGCGACTGGATCCCCTTGGCCGAGCGCCTGCTCACTCACGAGGATGCTCGCGTGCGCTTGTCGGCCGTGCGCGCCCTCGGCGCCAACGGCCAGCTGGACCGCATCGACCCCTCCGCCTTCCAGAACGACGCGGGCTTGCGCGCCTCGGCGGCCTTCTTCTTGGCCCGGCAGCTCGACCAACCGAGCACCCACCCCATGCTCGCCGAGTTCCTGGTGCCCGACGCCGAGCCCGCCGGACCGCTCGCCTTGCTGGAGACTCTGGGCCAGCTCGGCAGCAGTCGCTGGGCCGACGTCGTACTGACCCTGGAGCGGCTACATCGGTCCGAGTTCGACCGCGCGCTGCCCGGCGCCATGGCGCGCACGCGGGATCTTCGCTTCGTGCCCATCTTGGTGAATCGCCTGGCGCGCCGAGATGGTCGCAACGAGACCCGCGAGGCGCTCGCCGCTCTGGGCACACCTGCGCTCGAGGAGCTCGAACGCGCTCTCTACGATCGCACCACGCAACCGGCGCTGCGACTACACATTCCGCGAGCCATCTCCCGCTTTGCCGGGGCTCGCGCCGGCGACATCCTGCTCGACTCGCTCTCGCGCGATCTGCCAGGAGCCCTGCGCTACAAGGCGTTGCGCGGCCTGGGCAAGCTCGTGGCGAGCGGCCGCTACGAGGTCGACGAAGCACGGGTGCTGTCCTTGGTCGAGCGGAACGCGCGCGAGGTGTTGCGCTTTTCTCTGCACGCCCGGGTGCTGCGCGAGTCTCGGCGCAAAACACACAGGGACACTCGTCACGAGAACGGCCCGAACGCGACGCTGAGCGGGATGCTGTTCTTCGGCCTGCTGGACGACAAGCGACTCCAGGCGCTGGAGCGAACGTTGCGGCTCCTGCAGCTGCTCCACCCACGCGAAGATCTGCGCCGCGTCTACTGCGCCATGCTCACCGATGATCTCCACCCACGCGTCGCCGCCGCCGAGATCCTGGAGGTCATCAGCCTGGGCTACGACGAAAATCTGCGTGCGCTGCTGCGCGTGGTGGCCGAGCCCCACGCCAACGCTCCGCTGGAAAGTCTATCCGAGGCGCTCGGCAGCGAGCCTCCGCTCGAGCTAGCGACGCTGACGGAGCTCTTGGCAGACGAAGATCCGCTGGTCGCCGCGCTCTCTGCGGCCTACGCCGCCGAACTCGATCATCCCGAATTGGAGGAGACCATTCAGCAGGCAGCGCACAACAACGCCTGGCTCTTGGAAGGTCCGACGCAGGTGAGCCGATGAGTCGTCTCGACAGCCTCTTCCCGCGCAGCCCACGCACGCAGGACGCCTCCGAGCTGGAGCGCGCGCTCTGGATCCGTTCGCTGCTCGGAGATCAGGACAGCCTCGAGCCCTCCGAGACCTTGGCGTTGCGCATCCACGAGCGCTTTTTCGAACGCGGCCAGACGCTGTATCGCTTCGGCGACGCTGCCGATCGGCTCTACTTCATCGTGCGCGGCGAGGTGACCTTGTCCCACGCCGGTGTGAAGTCGCGTGATTTCGGACCGCGCGGCGTGCTCGGCATGATGGACGCGTTGCAGATGCGCCCTCACGCGTTCGACGCCGTGGCACTGGCGGACACCCTCGTGCTCGAGCTGGACATCGACGACTGGTTCGAGTTCCTCGAAGACCATTTCGACTTCCTGCGCTCGATCATCCGGCGGCTCATCGACGCGCTCCCGCCCACTTCGCCACCCCGACCCGATCTGAGCAAGCCGACGGCCCGCCTGCGGGCGCGACGCGACGGGGACCGCGATCTGCGGGCCGCCCTCGGACCGACCATCGGTCTTTCCTTCGTCGAGCGCCTGGCCGTGCTGCGCGCCTGCCCCGCGCTCAGCCGCGCCGGCATTCAAGCCTTGGCGCGCTTGGCCGTCGTCGCGGAGCCTTGGTACCTGGACGAAGGCGAGACGCGCACACTCACTTCTTCCGCGCTGTACGTCGTCGAGTACGGCCGCGTCGGCTCCGTCACCAGCGAACCCTCCGGAAAGACCTGGTACGAAGAGATGAGCGCGGGGGGCGCCGTCGCCGGCCTCGGCCTGCTCGAGGCGGACCGCTACGACTGCGAGGTCACCGCCAAGGAGCCGACCTCCCTCTTTCGCATCGCCAGCGAGCGCATCTTCGACGTCGTCGAAGACCACTTCTCTCTCGGCCAGTCGCTGCTGGCTCACGCAGCCGCCGAGGCCGAGGCCGTCACGCTACAGCTCCAGGTCGCTTCCTCGGCCACCTCCAGTCGAGCGGGCGACGAGCTGCTCGCCTCCGAGTCGGCCATCCGCCTGCCTGGCGAGCCCACGGCGGGCTAACCGACCGACGGCGGCCGTCGCTTGCAGCGCCGCAGTCGGAATTCGAGCCGGCACTCGAGCCAGAGCTTCGCGTCAGAATTCGAGACCGAGGCGACGCAGCGCGTAGCTGTCCGCGCTCTTCGGATCCACGAAGTAGAGCGAACGACCGAGCAGCAGCGGCGCCACCGTCTCCGACGAAGGACCTCGCGAAACGAACAACTGAGTCGGGGTCGGCGATTCGACGACGGCCATGCCCCACAGCTCGCCGTGACCGTCCCGATCGAGTGCCGCCACCAGATGGCAGGGCTCGCTGCTGCAATCGACGGTGAAACCACGCACTCGCCCCGGCAGGTCCATGACCCGCGGCGGCACCACGAAGTTTCCCACCGGATCGACCGTGGCCAGGTGCAGTGCGCTGGGACCCACGTCGGAGGTCGGATCGCTCTCCATCCAAGCCAGCAGGGCGGTCTCGCTTCCCCCATCTGCCCGTGATTTCACGACCAGCTCGGGCGAGTGCGAGTGGAGCTCGCTGGGCGCGATGCGACGCACCGTACCCAGCGGGGCGGCCGAGTCGGGCTCCAGGGTGAGCCAGTGCACGTCGGCAAAGCCGGGGCGAGACGCCCCACGCGCGTCGGCCCACAGCAGCACCGTGCGGTCGGCCAGGCGAATCGTGCGCAGACCGGTAGGCTGCTCGGCCCCCTCGGTCAGGCGCTGCTCGCGACCCACCAGCTCGAGCCGCTCGTCGAGCTGCGCCGCATATATCTCACCGTGCCCGCTGCGATCGTCGACCCAGGCGACCAGGAAGCCGCGGGCCAGCGCCATGACGGTCACATCGGTGACCTCGCCACCCGGACGAGGCAACGTGCGCTGCTTCACCTTCTTGCCCTGCTCGTCGACCAGCGTGACGAACAGCTGCGGCTTGCCCCCATCGAGCGCCGACCAGCCGAGCAGAGTGGGCCGGCCCGGCGCGGAACCCGCGGCTTCGGACGCGCCGGCGGGGGCGGCCGAAACGGCCTGTCCCACGCCGCCGAGCGAGCGCGCGCGATAGGACACCACCGTCTCCTGCACCAAGCGGCTGGGCGAAGACCGATCGTCGATGAGTTCCGTCTCGAGCAAGGCGCGCACCTCCGCCAGCTTGCCGTCGGGGGCCGGCTTGCTCACCTTCTTTTCGGGCGCGCTGGAGTCGAAGTAGCTGACCCAGGAGAGCAGCGTGCCATTCGGTTGCACCGCGCCGCGGAGCGCCACCAGCTCCGGCAGCTCGTCCAGCGTCTCCTCGGACACCACGCGAGGGCGCAACGCGGCGCGGCTGGCTACCAGGGGCGAATCGACGCGACCTTCGCCCCGCAGATCGAGCAGACAGACCAACGGGCTGTGCGCACCGTTCGCTCCCAGAGCAAAGCACCCCCGCGCGTTGCACTGCGCGTCCCAGACGTAGGCCGCAGGTTGCCGCGTCAGTTGGGCGATCTCGAGGGGACTGGCCTCGACGCCCGCGACATCCGGAGTTGCGCGGACGAGGATCGGTTCGACGCGAGCGTCGGCGCAGGCGCTCCCCGGAGCGCAGCGGCGCGCGCGGGTAATGGCCAAGAGGCCCGTCGGTTGCACGGCGAAGATCGGCAGCAGCGGATCGCGGCTGGTCTCGAGCGTGGCTTCGGGGCTGGCCAGGGCCCCATCGCGCGGGACGCGCGACAACAGAAGCTCGCGGCCCGTGGGTGGACGTCGCGAGGGCTCGTCCCAGACCAACCAGGCGTCCTCGCCCGCAACGCCCGCGACCACGCGCACCAGGGCCTGCTCCCCGCGAGGCGCGCTCCAACGCGAGAACGGCACGAGCACCTTGGCCTCGTCGTCGACCACCGCACGCTCGAGGGTGGTCTCGTGCTCGCTCTGCACACCGAGAGCGATCACCGTACGCTGCGCCGTCGAGGCCATGTCGAGATCGAGCCCGCCCCGAAAGCCCTGCTTGAGGATGGTGCTGCGCGGCGTCCCCTCGAACGGCACACGCCGCAGCACCACGCTGCGCGAGGCCAGCGTCCCTTCCAAGGTAACCAGGAGCGGCTCGCGGCTGCCCGCGAGCTGCCATGCGCTGACGCCTTGCACCAGCTTCTCGGGTTGCTTCGGCGCCGCAGCGGCGGCTGGCGCGCCGCCCGAAATCAGAGGGAGCACCAGTGAAAACAGCTGCGCCGAACCGCGCCCGGTCTCCGCCCAGAAGATCCGCGCCTGACCCGCGCGAGCCCGCACATCCATCCAGGACAGCTCCGCAGCCGTCTCGGCCAGAAGCAGGGGACCGGCGCGGAGCGCTCCCGCCCCGTCCAGCTCCAGCGCCTCGAGCAAATCGCGGCTTCCGGAGCGGCGCACCAAGAGCACCAACGTCGCATCGCCCGGCAGCGTGAAGGTCTCGAGTGTCCGCAGTCCCTCGATGCTGACCGCGAGCTTCTGCGCCGAGCCCGGCGCCGAATCGTAAGGCACCGCCAATGTGTAGAGACCGGGGGTCTCACCGGCGGGCGCGGCCCAGACGACCACCCGCGAGTTGGTGCCGAGCGAGAGGTGCGGCCCGAAGCTGCCCTCGTCGAGCGTCCCCACCAACGTACTGATGATCCCGGCCGCTCCAGTCGTCTCGTCGTGCTGCGTGGGACGGCGCGCGCTCGGCTTGGGTTCGAGTGGTACGTCGCTGGCAGGCGGGGGAGTGCAACTCACCGTGAGGAGCGCTCCGGCGCACACCAGCGAACGCCCGGCCCGCGTTCGAGCCGGCCCGGAAAACCGAGCGAACCACGCCGCCACGAAATCGAGAGGGAATGGCACGGAGCGACGGTAGGTAGGTCGCCCCCCTGCCCGCAAGGGCTCCCCGTCCGGCCTGTCGCTCCACCAGCAGCCGCTCCCACCAGCAGCCGCTCCCACCAGCAGTCGCACCACCGGCCCACTCCCGCCCGTCGAGTCGCTGTCCCCGAATTTCGCGCGCGCAGCTCAGGCCCACGAAAATTCGCTGGGCGCGTCTATCCTGCCCGGCCGTGACCCTCCGCTTGCGCCTGCTCCTCGCCACCTTCGTGCTCTGCGCAACGGCCCTCTGTGTGATGGGTGGGGGCTTGCGCGGTGCCTGGCGACGAACGGAAGAGGCCCGCTTCGAGCGCGAGTTCGCTGCAGCCACGGACCAGCTGGAGAGTGACTTGGTCGTTCGTTCGGAACGCACGCGCGCCCTGCTCGAGTCGCTTTGCCTCCACGACCCACTGGTCGACAGCGCACTGATTGGGCTCGTTTCGGGCGACCTTGCTCCGCGGGTCCACACCCTGCGCCTGCGCGTACCCGAGTTGGCTCGGGCACTCGGCATGGACGAGCTCGCGCTCGTCACCGATCGAGGCGAGGTCTTGGCCGGTACGACGAGCTGGGCGCGCGGCCCCGCAGGGCGCGAGGATCCCGGGTTGGCTGCGCTGCTCGTCGAACGCCTCGAGCGTCCGGGCGTCGCCGCCAGCGGAGCGCCTCTCTCCACCTATGCCTGTCGTCAGCAGCGCTCGGGACGCTGGGTCGGCTTGCTCGCCAGCGAGAGCATCGTGCGCAGCCTCGCCGAGGCGGAGAAGCGCTACGGCCTGCGGCTGGTGCTGACGGGCCCAGCGGATGGCTCGCACGGCGAAGCTGCGCAGGCCGACGAACTGGAGCGAACTCTCAGCGTGCCCAGCTGGAGCGGACGGGAGCTGCGCGCACGGCGTGATCGGATCGATCTGCGCTCCGCCTTCGCCGCACTCGATGCTCGACTGATCGCGGTGGGCGCGGTGGCGCTGGGGCTGGCGCTGCTCGTCGCTGTCGCTCTCAGTCGAGGCTTGGCGCGTCCGGTCGTGGCCTTTGCCGAGCGAGCGCGCCTCGCCGTGGATTCCGAGCCCGAACCGCTCCCCTTGGTCGGCGGACCCGAGCTGGTGTCTGCGGCGCGCGCGTTCAATCAAACCCTCCGAGACCTGAGCGCCCTGCGCGAGCGCCTCGCCGTCACCGAACGCATCGCAGCGAGGCGCGAGGTCGCTCGCCAAATCGCCCACGAGATCAAGAACCCGCTCTCGCCCATTCGGGGCGCCATCGAGACGCTACGTCGCCTGAAGCAGCGCGGTTCGAGCGAGTTCGATGGCTACTTCGACGAGGCCACCCGGACCGTCCTCGGTGAGGTCAGTCGCATCGATCAACTGGTGCGTGCCTTCTCTCAATACGCGAACCTGCCGCGCCCCGAGCCGACCCGCTTCGAGTTGGCCGAGCTGGTGCGTGAGCTGGTCCAACTCCATCGGGCGCTGGGCGTGGACATCTCCTTGGAGACCACCGGTGACACCTTCCTGCTGGCGGACCGAAATCAGCTAGCCCAGGTGATCACCAACCTATTGAAGAACGCCATCGAGGCGTGCTCCGCCCCGAGCCCGGCGTCTTCGTCCACCGCGGCCTCGTCGGCCGCGGCATCGACCCAGGTGCGGGTCAGGACGCGACGGCTGGACGCCGACCACGTGGAGGTCCGGCTGAGCGACAACGGCCCCGGTGTGCCGGCCGAACTGCGCGATCGCCTGTTCGAGCCTTACGTGACGAGCAAACCCCAAGGCACCGGCCTGGGCCTCGCCATGTCGCAGCGCATCGCCGTCGAGCACGGGGGGACCTTGGCCCTGGACGCCGAGGTGGGGCCGGGTGCGACCTTCGTGCTGATCCTACCGACCGCAGGACCGCCGACTTCGATATGAGTGCCACCACGCCATTTGGGCAGGTGGCGGTGGACCGGGCCGTGCCCTAGGCTGCCGATCTCGAGGCAATCGATGAACGGGGTCACCCAGAAGCAACTGATGAGCACGGCCGTGGCCGTATTGCCGCCCTTGGTTTGGGGCTTTCGGCTCGGACAGTTGGGCGAGGGCGCCCTGGTCGCCGCGATGGCCGGCGGTCTGGTGTTCTTCGCCAGCGGTGGCGTCGACACCACGCCCTGGACCCGTCTGCGACAGACCGTCCGACGGATCGGCCAAGGCAAACCGGTGACGCCGCCCGAGGGTGCGCCCGACTACGTCCAGGCCATCTACGACGAACTCGAGGAAGTTCGCGACAACCTGGCCAAGCTGCCAGCAGGCGCCGCGCCGGCCGACACCCTGCACGATCTGGTGCGCCGTCTCGAGGGAGGTCTCGAGCTGCTGCGTGGCACCATCGGTGAACAAGAGAGCGCCGGCAGCGAGGTGAAGCGCGCCGTCGAGCGCGCACAGAAGAGCCTGCTGCGGCTGGCCGAGCACGTCGAAACGCTGGCCGTCAGCGCCGACGAATCCAGCTCGTCCATCCTGGAAATGTCGGCCACCAACGACGAGGTGGCCGAGAACATCTCGGAGCTCACCTCGAGCGTCCGCGACATGGTCTCCTCGATCGAAGAGATGGCTTTCTCGATTCGCGAGGTCGCCACCAACATCGACGCGCTGTCGCTGACGGCCGAAGAGACCAGCTCGAGCATGAACGAGATGGACGTCTCGATCGACCAGGTGCAATCGAACGCCAACGAGACGGCCCGACTCAGCGAGGAAGTGGCGAGGGACGCCGAGCTGGGCGCCGAGGCCATCCTCAAGACGATGGGCGAGATCTATCGCATCAAGGAGAGCAGCCAGGAGGCGCTGGGCGTCATCAACAACCTGGGCTCCCGTATCGAGGCCATCGGCGAGATCCTCAACGTGATCGACGACGTGGCCGAGCAGACGAATCTGCTGGCGCTCAACGCGGCCATCATCGCGGCCCAGGCCGGCGAGCACGGCAAGGGCTTCGCGGTCGTGGCCGACGAGATCAAGGATCTGGCAGAGCGCGCTGGTGCCAGCACCAAGGAGATCGCCGAGCTGATCAAGACGATCCAGTCCGAGAGCAAGAACGCCATCAACGCGGTGGAGCAGGGACACGAGAACGTCGACCGCGGCGTCGAGGTCTCGAACGAGGCCGAGCGAGCGCTCAAGAAGATCCTGGAAAGCTCGCAGAAGAGCACCAACATGGTGCGCGCCATCGCCCGCGCCACGGTCGAGCAGGCCAAGGGCAGCCGTCAGGTGACGGACGCCATCAGCCGCATCGCCGAGACGGTGCAGCAGATCGCCGCGGCCACCGCGCAGCAGGCGCGCGGCTCGGAGCTGATCATGAAGAGCGGCGAGAAGATGCGCACCATCTCGCAGCAGGTCGAGCGCTCGACCCAAGAGCAGTCACGAGGTGGCCGCCAGATCGCTCAAGCCATCGAATCCATCAATGGCATGGTCAGCGAGCTGAATCAGGCCCAGCGCAACCACGCCGATGGCTCCAACGAGGCGCTCTCCTGGGTGGAACGCATGGCCAGCGTGGCCGAGTCGCAGCGCCGCGCCGTGGGCGACGTGCTCGAAATCACCCGCGACGCCAAGCGCCCCTGATCGGCGCGTCCGCTCTTCGGCTCTTCAGGGCGCCCGACAGGGCGCCCCCAAGCGCGCGAAGATCTCCTGCCGGCCGATGCCGGCATCGAGCGGCAACGAGACTTGGCCGTGGAATGCGCCGCTCCCGTCGCTCGGCAACGAGCCGAGCAGGCGCGGTTCGCCCACGCCGGCCAGATAGATGTCCACGCGCGCCCTCGTGCACGCCTGCCCACGCTCGCGCACGCGCCCGCTGACCGCCACGAGCGTCCCCCGCCGCAACTCGGAGCTGGCCACCGCCAGCTCGATCTGCTGCTCGGAACCCGCGACTCGCGGCGGAGAGGGCAGAGGCGGCACGGAGGACGGTGACGGCGTGTTGCCCGAGAGCGCCGAAGGCCAGGAAGACGCGCCGCCGTGGAGACGCGCGCTCAACTCGGCTCCCGGCTGGCTCCCGCCCGGCCACGCAAAAGGCTCGAGCGGAGGACGGTGGGCCGGCACATCGCCAGGCGGACGACTGAGGCTCAGATCGACCGGTGCGCCGCCCAAATCGATCCGGTACCAACCGCTCCCGTCACTGACCTCGACCCAAGCGTGGGCCTCGTTGTGGATCATGCGAGTAGGGATGCCGAGCTCGAGAGCGGTGAGCAAAAATGCGTAGGCTCGATGTCGACACACGCCGCGCTGCGCGAGGCTCAGCTCGACGTACAGCTCGCCCGGCGAGTTCGCCGTGGCGGCTACCTCGCTGGCTTGGAAGGCCCGAAAGTATGCGACCAGGCGGGTGAGGGTGGTGAGCGGCCCCTCGGCGTCCAGCCCCACCGTCTCGATGACGCGACGCGCTGCTCGAGACGGACCCTCGGGCAGCCGCTTGACCAGCCGAGCCATCACTTCCTTGCCGCCACGTCCGAAATTCGGCGGGACGACGCGCGCGGCCCAGGCCAGCTGCATCGTGACCCGAGCACGACCCGCGCGTGGACTGCGCAGGAACCAGTTCTCGGCGCCGTCGGCGAGCAGCTCGAGCGGCAGCGCCGGCTCACTCTCCAGGAACAACGCCCGAGCGCCGGGCCCGACGCTGGGGATGCGGGAAGGACGCCCTGGCTCGAGATCGACAGCCAACTCGGCGAAGAAAGGCTCCTCGCCCGGCAGCGCCTGCCCGCCGACGCCGAGCACGGTGAGCTCCGTCGCCGCCACGGCCAGCGAGAAGTCTTCGTTCACGCTGTCGAAGGCGTAGCTGCGCTTGAACGGTAGGACCGCTGGGCGGAACGGCTCGTCGTACTCCACGCGATTCGGCGCACTCGTCAGGCGGTCCAAACGATAGGAGGCGTCGGCGCTCGTGGGCATGCGCGTGCCCCCGTAGACGGCATTGCCGAGGGCGGAGTCGGCACCAGGCGCGCTGACCAAGCCGCTCGGCGTGTCGATGGCCGCTGGCATGCGCCCGCTCCGAGTCGTTGCCCCAAGGCGAATGTCCTCGGCTGGATCGGGCTCGAAGAACTCGTGCATGACCGGAAGCGCCCACAACCGACCGCTGAGCAAGACCACGAAAGCGCCTCCCCCGAGGAGCCAATGCTTCGTGGTGAACCAGCGCTTTCTGCTCACGGTGTCGCCCATGCCCTAGGTCCCCTCGACGGTCCCCGCCTATAGTAGCGCCTCATGACGGGGTGGGACGAGGCGAGCTTGCGTGCGGAGTTGGGGACCTTACCGCAGGAACTACGCGAGCGATTGCGAGCGCTCGATTTCGACACCGAAGGCTGGCTCGACCGGGGCCGCCGCTTGGCGAGCGGGAGCGGCCAGAGCCGCCCGTCGGGTCAGGTCGAGTTCGTCCTGGCCCAGGATCTGCTGAACGTGAGCGCACTGGACGAGGCCACGCTGCGCCAAGCCACTCGGCTCGGCGAGGAAGCGCTCCGCGCCGGCGAATGTGCGCTCGTGGTGCTGGCAGGTGGCATGGCCACCCGCATGGGTGGGATCGTCAAAGCCCTCGCCGATGCGCTGCCCGGCCACACCTTTCTCGATTTGCGCCTGCGCGAGCAGGCCAGCTTGGCCGAGCGCTTCGGGGCGACGCCACCGCTCTGGCTGATGACCAGCCACGGGACGCACGAGGCGCTGACCACGACACTCGGGGAGCGTCTGGATGGCGTGAACTTGGCGGCCTTCCCGCAGAGCGTGTCGCTGCGCTGGACGCCGCAAGCGGCGCTCTTCCGTGGAGGCGATGGCCTGCCCAGCCTCTACGCCAGCGGCCACGGCGATCTGCCGGACGCTTTGCGGCGCAGCGGCTTGCTCGATCGATTCGTGGCTGGTGGCGGACGCTACGTCATGGCCTGCAACATCGACAACCTGGGCGCAGGCCTCGACCCGTTGCTGATCGGTCTCCATCTCCTGGGCGATGCGGCCATCAGCTGTGAGGTGGTCGACAAGATCCCGGGCGATCGCGGCGGCATCCCCGTACGAGTGGGCGACCGCGCCGTGATCCTCGAGGAGTTCCTGCTGCCCAGCGGCTTCGACCCCACGCGCGTGACGGTCTTCAACTCCAACACGCTCGCCTTCGACGCTCGTGCCCTGCTCTCGCTGGAGCACGAGTGGAGCTATTTCGAGGTGCACAAGCAGGTGGATGGACAAGAGGTCGTGCAATTCGAGAGGCTGGTGCACGAGAGCACGTTCTGGCTCCCCACTCGCTACCTGCGCGTTCCTCGGGAAGGCGCCTCCACCCGCTTCCTGCCCTGCAAGGATCTCGCCGAGCTGGAGGCTCGACGACCCGCCATCGAGGCCCTGGCTCGGCAGCGCGGCATGCTCTGAACATCCCCATGCGCACCTCTCTCCGAATCGTCACATCCCTCGCGGCGCTGCCGCTGGTCTTCGCCAGCACCCTGAGCCACGCCCAGACGCCCATGCAGCGGCCCACGCAGTTGCCGGCGCTCGGCCGCAACCTGGTGAGCAACAGCGACTCGACGACCATCGTCCAGAACCCCGCGAACCTCGTGCTGCTGCCGGGGCCGGAGCTGCGCTGGACCGGATATTTCCTCGGGGACGACGCCCAGGTGCCGAGTGAAGGTCACGCTTTCGGCCTGGCCTTCCCACTCGGCTTCCTGCCCATCTCCACCGGCCTCCGTCTCGACTTGGGTCTGCCGAGCGCGCTGACCGGTCGCCAGATGTACGGGATCCCCTTCCAGTACCAGTGGCTCACTTGGGCCATCGCGGCCGGTAACCGGGTGGCATCGATCGGCGTGTCGTTCGAGCGCTCGTTCTCCGACATTCCCCAAGCCCACGGCTTCGGCACCTGGTCGACGGGCCTGTCCTTGCGACCCGTCGAATACGCGGGCATCGCCGGCGTGATTCATCAGGTGGACGCACCCACCAGCCAGGCCGGCAACCGCCTGGGCACCAGCTACGAGATGGGCCTGACTCTGCGCCCGCTCGGCAACGACGGCCTGGAGCTGGCCGGCGAGACTGCCTACATCGACGATCCCGGCGGCGGGTACTGGGTGCCGCGCGGCGTGGTCGACATCGGCATCCCTGGCCTGGGTCGCATCCGTGGTGACGTGGCCTTCAAGGATCCCGGCGGCGACGTCGGCGATCCGTCCTGGGTGGCCTCGACCGCGCTGGTGCTGACGACGAACGGTCGCAGCGCCTCGGCCGAGCTGGGCGTGGGCACGCGCTACGGCAATGGCCTGGGCAGCGCCGCCGGCGAGAAGCCCTACGAGAACATCCACGTCGATCTGGCGGTGCGCGGCTTCCGCGAAACCTTCGCCACCGAGACCTCCGGCTACGGTCTGCGCGTCCGGCTGGAAGAGACGCCCGACGTGCGCGGGCACGTTCGGCTGCTGCGCCGCCTGTGGCAGATGGCCGAGGAAGAGAACAGCCTGAAGGCCGTGCTGCTCGAGCTGCGCGCCTCCCCCGCCAATTCGATGGCGCACCTGGAGGAGCTCCAGGACGCCCTGCACTACCTGCGCGCACGCGGCAAAAAGGTCCTGTGTCACCTGGAGGACGGCGACGCCGCTTCGCTTCATCTGTGCGCCGCCGCCGATCGCATCCTGCTCAACCCCGCCGGTAGCGTGCGCTTCGCCGGCCTGAAGATTCAGTCCTTCTACATCCAGGGTCTCCTGGACAAGCTGGGCATCCAGGCCGACTTCGTCCGCATCGGCAAGCACAAGTCGGCGCCGGAGACCTTCGTCCGCAACGAAGGCACCCCCACCGCGCTCGACGACCGCGCCGACCTCCTGCAACAGGTGGAGCGCGAGCTGACCCACTCACTCTCCGTCGGCCGACACCTCTCGCCGGAAGCCGTACGCAAGGCCGCCGCCGACGGGCCGTTCACCGCCGCCGAGGCCAAGCGCGCCGAGTTGATCGACGGCTTCGCCTTCGATGACATGCTGGACTTCAAGCTGTCCGAGTTGGCCGGTGAGTCCTTGTTCGTCGAGGACGGGCCCTTCGGACCCAGCAAGTCCAACTATTTCGGGCCCGAAGGTCGCCTGGCCATCGTCTATGTCGACGGCGACATGGTCGACGGTCGCAGCCAGTCCTTCCCGTTCATCGGACTGCAGACGGCTGGCTCCTACACGATCGCCGAGTCGCTCAAGCAGGTGCGCGACGATCCGTCGGTCGGCGCCGTGGTGCTGCGCATCGAGACCGGGGGCGGCTCGGCGATGGCAGCCGACGTCATCTGGCGTGAGGTCCAGCTGACGGCCGCGAAGAAGCCCGTGATCGTCTCGATGGGCACCGCCGCAGCCAGCGGCGGCTACTACATCGCTTCGCCCGGCACCTACGTCTACGCCAACCCGCTGACCATCACCGGCAGCATCGGCATCTTCTTCGGCAAGATCGACGTCGCCGGCCTGCTCGGCAAGATCGGCGTCAACGTCGAGACGGTGAAGACCACGCCCCGCGCCGACGCAGAAGGCATCTTCCGCCCGTTCAGCGACGACGAACGCGACGTGCTGAAGGGCAAGATCGAGCAGTTCTATGCGCTGTTCGTGCGCCGCGTGGCAGACGGACGACACCTGCCTCGCGACCAGGTGGACGCCGTGGGGCGCGGCCGCGTGTGGACGGGACGGCAGGCGCAGGAGCGCAAGCTGGTCGACGAGCTGGGCGGCCTCCGCCAGGCGATGGCCAAGGCGCGCGTGCTGGGTCGGCTGCGCGACGACGCACCGATCCTGGAGCTGCCCGTCCCGCGCACTTCGATCCTCGGCTACTTGCTGGGAATGGAAGGCGTGAAGGAGCAGCTCGGGACCGCGATGCCGCCGCTGCCTCGTGAGCTGCTCCAACTGGTTCAGGCCATCGCGCCCTACGCCGTGCACTCGCCGGACCAGCCGCTCGCGCGCCTCGAATCCATGCCGCGCTTCTTGCCGTGAGTCGGGGCCAATGACAGGGCAGCCCGGGCCAACTCCCCACCTGCTGGAGGCACATGACCTCCAGCTGCTCGATGGCGGCGAGCGCCTGCTCTGCCCGACGCTCGATCTGCGGGGCCCCACGATTGCGCTGTGGGGCCGGGCTGCCTGGCTCGTTCACGCATTCCGCAGGCCCACGCTGCGCATCGGTGGAGCGCTGAAGTGCCGCTCGCTCGACGCCGCCACCGCTCTGCGCCAGCGCGAGCTGGGCTACGTGACCCGACGACTCGAGGCGCAACCAGGAGCTCGTGTCACCGCCACGCTCCGCGCCTCGGCCGAGCTGCTGGGCGTGAGCCCGAAGCGGGCCGAGCAGCAGCTGGAGAAGCTGGGGCTCGGCGCTCTGGGGCGCCGCCGCTTGGACGAGCTCACGCCGAGTGAGGAGCGATTGGTCGCTCTGGCCCATGGCCTACTGGGCGAACCCGTCGTCCTTCTGATCGAAGATCCATTTCTCGGCTTGGATGAACGTGGCTGCGAACGCGTCGAGCACGCCTTCCTCGGTGAGCTCCGCGGACACTCCTGGCTATGGACGGTCGAGAGCTCCACGCGCGCCGCGCAGGCCGTCCTGGATCGCGCCAGCCAGGTCGTGCGCGCCGAGGGTGAGCGCCTGGTCGGCCCCCTACTGGCTCGCGAGATCTCACCGCTGGCGTTCTGGCTCGCGCTCGAACGCCCCGCTCCCCCCGAGCTGATCGAGCAGCTTCGCCAGGAGAGTGCCTCCGTCGACCTCG
>DATIDO010000198.1:0-7566 GCA_035456245.1 Polyangiaceae bacterium | reverse complement strand
AGCAGCGGGGCGCCGGCCACTGGTCGGACGACGCCAACGGCGTGATCGACGAGCGCTTTGCCTACGTGGAACACACCAGCCTGATGCAGAACCTGGTGGAGGCCAAGTGGCGCAGCCACGGCTACTTGAAGCATCACAAGGCGGTGGTCGAGCGGTCGCGCTCCAACGTCGTCGTCTCCATCCTGATCGGCATGGCGCCCTACGTGAAGGGCGTCCCCTACAAGCACGTCCTGGAAGAGTGGTCGCTCAGTGAACCGCTCCTGGCGCGCCTGACCTACGCGCTGAAGAAGGGCTACCGTCCGGGCCACTACCCACGCCGCATCCCCGAGGGCTACCTGGAGACCCTGGAGACGGGCGTGAACCGCATCCAGGATCCCTGCGCGCATCGCCTGTACGATCGGCTGCGCCTGGTGACCCAGGCGCCCCTCTTCGCTCCTGGGCGCTGGCGCGCCATCTGGGAGCTGAACGTCGTCGAGCGCACCTGCCCGATGCCAACCGGTCCAGCCGGCTGAATCAGAACGACACGTTCTTGGCGAAGTCGTAGCCAGCGCGGACCGCCGGATCCTTGCCGTTGGCCGAGCTGACTTCGATCTCGAGCTTGCTGAAGCCCAGCGAGACCACTTCGGCGGGCGCGCCGCCGGCCGGCGTGCTGGTCTGGACCGAATTGATGGACACGTCGCTCAGGCGGTAGATGGTGCGCGCAGTGGGGCCGGCACCGGGGGTCCCGTTCACCACGGTGATGACCGCCGACGGGAGGGCCTTGCCGGTCGCCGCCGTCTGGAACAGGACTGGCGAGGTGGTGTCGACGGCCTTGCCGAGCGTGAAGTCGGTGGGCACGGGCTTGCCCCTGCCGGCTCCGCCTCCTGCGCTCGCGCCTCCACGGTTGACGCTGAAGGCGAGCGAGCTGAGCTCGATCTGCTTCTCGAAACCCTTCACGGTCGCCGTACCGTTGATGTCGGGAAGCTTCAGGAAGATCTGCGCGTGACCGGTGGACTGGGCGTGAGCGACGGGCTGCGCGGAGCCAGCGGGCACGACGAGCGCGGTGGTGAGGGCCAGGACGGACAGCAAGCTTGCGACGACTGCGGTGCGGATCTTCATGGGAGCCTTTCGGTGTGTGGGCCGAGCCTACACCGAATTACGCCCAACCCGACGCCGGCCTTCCCAGCCGTTTGCCCTGCTCGGCTCAGGTCTTCCCGCCGCGGCCCGCACGTCGCTCGATGGCTTCGACGAAGCGATTGGGCTTCTGGAACAGCGTCTCGATCTTCTCACGGGCCGCTTGGCCGAGCGGCGTGGGCTGTTCGCCCAGGCCGCATTCCAGGCAGATGGCCTCGGTGAACAGCGGCAAGAAGTCGTCGGCGGTCCGCTTCTGCCAGGTCGCGTCGTCGACCTTGTCGCGCAGCACGGCCATCTCGAAATCGATCGGCAGCACTTCGAGCGGCGAGGGGCAAACGATGAAGTTCTGCAGCTGCGCGTCACCGTGGCAGATGCCGGCGGCGTGCAGCTTGGTCAGCACCTCGTAGATGCCGTTGGCGAAAGTCCAGAGCGCGCCGGCCGTGAGCAGATCGAGATCCTGCGCCTTGCGAATGTTGGCGTCCTCGGGCGAGAGCCCGAGCGGCGAGAGCCGCTTGTAGGGCAGGCCGGGCAGGAGGCAGCTGCGGAACGAGCCGCCCGTGTAGCCGATGGGTTCGGGGATGCCGATCACCTTGGCTGCGGCTTGGTGGGCGGCGTACTCCGACGCCGGATCACCGTGCATGCGGCCCGGGAAGTAGACCTTGCGAAAGTGCAGCGGGTACTCGGCCGCCAGCGGGTGGTTGGCGCGGGTTTCTTCTCCCGCGATCACCAGATCGGCCGTCATCAGCGGTAGCGCTCCGGCGCTGCGCTTGGCGATGGTGCGCACCACGAAGTCCTGGCGCGGAGCGCGCTTGATCATGTGCGCGTAGTCTTCGTCCAGCCACACTTGGTGCTTGGGCGAGACGGAGATCAGGCGTTCGTCGGCCATGACTCGAAGGATGTGGCCGGCCGCTCGGCTCGCGTCAACCGAAGGGCGCAGCCAGGCCGCCCGTCGGTCGCCGGCGGTTCATCCGTTCGGGCGGCGGCGGTGCTCGGGACCGCGGCGGTGCTCGCTCAGCGGGAGGGAGTGATGGGGCAACGGGCTTCGTTGGCGGGGCCGCGTCCGTACGGGGAGCCCTTCGAACCTTCGATGAAGATCTGCCCACCCTGGCCCGGCTTGGGGATGATGGCGCCGTGGGTCACGGGGCGACCGGGCTTGGCTGCCTCGACGCGTACGACGACGTGCTCTCCATCGCGCACGTAGCCCTGGTACGAAGCAGAGCTCGCTTCTTGATCACAAGGGACCTCGTCCGAGCCGATGGCGATGGCGAGCTGACTCGATGCGTCCAAGGTGGGGCGCGCCCCCGACCACAGCAGACCAGCGGCGTTGGCACTGCCGGCGACCACGGCCAGGCACTTGCAGGGCGTGGGGGCACCCTTGCCCAGGTAGAGATCGTGGCGGGCGCCGAGCAACGCGGGCTCGCTGGCGGCGGTGGGCGCGGCGGCCGGCTTGGCGGTGCCGGAGGCGGACGCCGCGGGGGTCGACTTCTTCTTGGCGGGTGCGTCGGGCACGTCGTCCTCGGCGCCTTCGCCATTCATGGCCCAGGCCGACTCGCCCTCGACGGCGAACGGATCCTTCTTGCCCGTGTCGGCTTCGGCCTTTCCGCTCGCGGACGCGCTGCCGCAGCCCACCAAGCAGCAAGAGAGCAGGGCCAGGCCCAGGGCCAGCGAGGAGGCGAGCGGAGTCTTCACCCGCGTATCGTCCCACCCCCCTCTCGAGCTCCGCAAGTTTCCAGCGGGCTCGAGGGCCTTCTCGAAACGGTTCAGTCGGAATCGAGCTCTTGCTTCAGCTCTTCGACCAGCTTGCGCGCCTTGCGGCTCAGCTTCTTGGGGATCTTGACCTCGACCAGCACGTGCAGGTCACCGCGGCCGCGTCGGTCGAGCCGAGGGAGGCCCTTGCCACTCACGGTCAGCACCGTGCCCGGCTGCGTGCCGCCCGGGTAGTCCACCTCGACCGTCGTGTCGTCGGGGAGCTTCACGCTCACACCGCCGCCCAGGAGCGCGTCGGCGAACGACACCTGGCGACGGGTGCCGATATCGAAGCCGTCCCGCTCGAAGTCGGGGTGCTCCTCCACCTCGACGTCCACGTAGAGATCACCCGGCTCCGTACCGGGGAGTCCGGGCATGCCCTGACCCGGTACACGCAGCCGCTGGCCAGCATCGATGCCGGCCGGGAAGGTCACCAGCACCTTGCGCCGCTTCTCGACGAAGCGCTGGCCGTCGCAGGCGTCGCAGGGATCGGAGATGACGCGCCCCTGCCCACGACACGTGGGGCAGGTGGTCTGGAACATGATGAAGCCGCGCTGCGTGGCGACCTGGCCCTTGCCGTTGCAGGTGCCGCAGACCTTGGGCTGCGTGCCAGCCTTGGCGCCGCTGCCGTTGCACTTCTCGCAGGGAGCGGCGCCGCGGATTTGCACTTCACGTTTCGCGCCCAGCATCACGTCTTGCAGCGTGATGGCGGCGCGCACTCGCGTGTCTTGACCACGCTGGGGACCGCGCTGTTGGCCGCCGAAGCCTCCGAAGAAATCGGAGAACATGTCCTGGAAGTGGCTGAAGATGTCGCCCATCCCAGCGTTCTGGAAATCGAAGCCACCCGGCGCGGCGTGGCCGAAGCGATCGTAGTGCGCGCGCTTCTCGGCGTCCGAGAGGATCGTGTAGGCCTCGGTGGCCTCCTTGAACTTCACCTCGGCCTCCGGATTGTCCTTGTTCCGGTCCGGGTGATACTGCAGCGCCAGCTTGCGGTACGACTTGCGGATTTCGTCATCGCTAGCGGTGCGCTCGACCAGGAGCACTTCGTAGTAGTCGCGTTTTTCGCTCATGCGCCGGGCTCGTGGGGGATGTCGGGCGGGGCCAAGCTAAGGTTTCTCGGCCTCTTTTCAAGGCCGGTCAGCCCAAAAATCAGGCCTCCTCGACGAGCCGCCGCTCCAAGCTCCCGATTTTCCAGCTAGCCGCGACCAGATCTGCCTCGCGCTCGGCCAAACTCCGGGACAGGATTCGCAGTTCGCGCTGCAGCGCGGTCGGGCTGGGCTCGACCCGAGCGCCCAGCTCGGCCACCAGCGTCTTGGCATAGCCCTCCAGCTGGGCCAGCTGGCTCTCCAGCTCGCGCACGGCCTCACCCCGCTCGGCCAGCTGGGCCTCCAGCCGGGACAGCTCGTGGTCGGTCTTGGGGGCCGCAGCCGCCTCGGCCAAGCGCCGGGCCTGCTCGGCCGCGCGCTGGGCCTGCTCGGCCGCGCGCTCTTCGAGGCCGCGCAGACGGGAGTCGCCCTCGCGCAGCTGGTTCTCGAGATGGTGGATGCGGCCCTCGCGCTCGGCCAGCTGGGAAGAAAGCTCGCCCGACTTGCGCTCGACGTCCTGCTTCTCGCGGCGCTCGCTGTCCAGCTGAGCGACCAGGCTCTCGCAGCGCGAGCGCTCACTGGCCAGACCCCGCTCCAGCTCGCGCAGCTCTTCACTCGGTCCGCGGTTGGCCTCGGCCTGCGCCGCCTCCAGCTCGCGCTCCAGCTTCTTCACGCGCTCGTCGGCCCAAGTCGACTCCTTGCGGTGCCGCTCGGCGACGCGTTCGGCATCGTCCAGGCGCTCGCGCAGACGCTCCAGCTCCTCGCCGGTGATGCTCGCGCGCTCGTCCTCCAGGCGCTCCAGCTCGGCCTCCGCCTGATCGGCGCGCTCGTCGGCGCTCTCGGCGCGAGCTTCCAGTTGCTTGATCCAGGCGTCGCGGCGGCTCAGCTCGGCGCGCAGCTGCTCGGCCTCGTCGGCGCCGCTCTGGGCCTGCACCGAGCGCAGCTCGAGCTCCAGCGTTTCGATGCGGCGGCTGAGACGCGCCTCGTTGGCGCGCTGCGCCTTGTGCCCGTCGCTCAGGCTCGGCTGCGCGGGCAGCTGCACGATCGTCATGTCTTCGAGCTCGAGCGCCTCGACGGCCTCGCTGCGCCCGGCGATGGCGATGTAGAAGTCGGCGTCGTCGGCGCCGCCCGTCAGGTAGCCGTTGTCCAGCGCGGGTTCGGGCGGCCCCTCGAGGTCCAGGTGGACCACCGCGTAACCGACGAAGGGCGTCTGCGCGACCAAGAGCACGCGCTCGAACACTCCGTGGACTGCCTCGCTGAAGCGAGCGAAGCGCAGGCTGCCGCGGCGCGCGCCGAGGAGCCCGGACGACTGTTCGTCGCTCGAGCAGGACACGAGCGCGACGCCCTGGGCGCCGATGGCGCGGCGGATGCCGGCGAGCAGCTCGGCCGGCTGGGCGGCGGTGGCGAGATCTTCGACCACGGCGCAATCGAACGCCGAGTCGCGGAAGCTGGAGTCGAGCAGCGGGGCGTAGGTGACGCGGCGCTCGGCGTTGTGGGCGGCAGCCTGGGCGACGCGGCGAGGATCGGGGTCGAGCACCTGGACCAAGCGAGCGCCCCGCTCGAGCAGGTGCTCGGCCAGACAGCTTTCGGCGTTGCCCACGACCAGGACGCGCCCTCCGGTCAGCAGGGATTCGGCGTGCGCGACCAGGGCGCTGGTGGGGCTCAGCGGGGCTCGATTCATGGTTCGGCGCAGGCTATCACAGCCTTCGGTTTGGCCACCCCCCCGAGAGGGGGCCGCCGGGCCCTGGTTTCGCGGCCCGCGACGCCGCCAGCCGGTCAAGCGGCGCCCCAGCCGCGCTCGAGAGAATGCTGATGACAACCGTGCACAAGAAGACGCTGGTGGCCGACGGCCTGACGCCCGTCGTGGCCTACGCGGCCCTGCGAGATCGGGTTCCAGGCGGATCGTTCCTGCTCGAGAGTGTGGAGGGTGGCGAGCGCTGGGGCCGCTACTCGATCCTCGGCTACCGCCCTCGGTCCACGGTCACTCTGTGGGGCAAGGCTGGCGTCGATCCGTTCAGTGAGCTGTCACGTTTGGTGCCGACCGGTGGCCCCGAGGCGACGGATCCGGCGGAGCGCTTCGCGACCGCGCACATCGGCCTCTTGGCTTACGACTTGGTGCACTTCGCGACCAAGGTGCCGACCTGGCCGAGCGAGGTGCAGGGGCCGTTGGCGCGGCTCCTCGGCGACTGCACCGTGGTCGTCTTCGATCACCTGGCGCAGACGGCGACCATCGCCTCGAGCGAGCCGTCGCACGTCTTCGACGCCGAGCAACACCTGGCCACCGCGCGGGTGCTGCCTCCGATCGCGCCGCCGGATGCCAAGGCGTTGCCATCCGATCTCTCCGTCAACGTGAGCGACGAGGAGTACTCGGCCACGGTCGAGAAGTGCCGCGAGTACATCCGCGCCGGTGACGCCTTCCAGATCGTGCCCAGTCGCACCTTCAGCGTGCCGGCCGAAGGCACCGATCCGTTCGAGGTCTACCGCTCGATGCGCGCGCTCTCACCCGCGCCGTACATGTACTTCCTGGAGTTCCCAGCCGCCGATGGTGCGCCCGCCCTGGCCATCGCCGGCGCCAGCCCCGAGACGCTGGTGCGCGTCGAGCGAGGTCACGTCTACGTGCGTCCCATCGCCGGCACGCGCAAACGCGGCAAGACACCCGAAGAAGACGACGCGTTGGCGGCCGAAATGATGGCCGATCCCAAGGAAATCGCCGAGCACGTGATGCTCATCGATTTGGCGCGCAACGACATCGGCCGAGTGGCGAAGACGGGCACCGTCGAGGTGCCGGCGCGGCTGTTCGTCGAGCGCTACAGCCACGTCATGCACATCACCAGCGAGGTGCAGGGAGAGGTGCGCGCCGAGTTGGGGCCGTGGGACGTGCTGCGCGCGACGTTCCCCGCGGGCACGCTCTCGGGTGCACCCAAGGTGCGCGCCATGCAGATCATCCGCGAGCTGGAGCCCAACCCGCGCAACGCCTACGGCGGCGCGATTGGCTACGTCACGCGCGGCCGCGATCTCGACTTGGCCATCGGCATCCGCACGGTGGTCTTGCGGGACGGCAACTTCGAGGTCCGCGCCGGCGCGGGTATCGTCGCCGACAGCGATCCGGCTTTGGAGTGCAAGGAGACCCGGAACAAGGCGCGCGCCGCCTTGGCCGCGATTCACGCCGCCCGCGAGCGTCACCGCGCGCGCGGCTGAGCGCGCGGGTCAGTCACCGCGCTGCTCAGTCAGCGCGCCGCAGTCAGCTTCAGAACAGCGCTCGATGCCGTCGCACGCCCCTGCTCGTCGCGCGCCGGCGCGAAGCGGAAGCGGCTGACGCAGGCGGCCGTGGCGCGCTCCAGCGCTGCCCCACCGGGGTGGGGCGCGGCCAAACCGGCGAAGCGCACGTCACCTTCTCGGTCGATGGCCACCTTGACGAGCGCGCTGGGCTCTCCGCGAAAGTGCTGCAGGCCGAGTACGTCCTGGCAGACGTGGACGCCGCCGCTGGTGAGGCGCGCGCGCGTCGCCGGGTTGGTCCGAGCGAGTGCCCCACGAGCCGCAGCAGCGGAGTGACCCGCGCGGTCCGAAGCCGTGCCGCCGGCAGAAAGAGACCCGCTCGGCAGCGAAGCGAACTCACCGAACC
>DATIDO010000197.1:0-2109 GCA_035456245.1 Polyangiaceae bacterium | reverse complement strand
GCCGAGATAGCCGAGCAGTTGCTCCGACAGGTACGCCGGTGAGCGCGAGCGCGCTCCGTGATCGAGCGTGTCCTTGATCGAGGCGGCGCCGGGCGAGATGCGCCAAACGAACCAGCCTTGCCCCTCCCGAGTGGTCGGTCCCTCCACCGCTTCGTCTTCGGCGGCCAGCACCAGCGCCATTTGGGGGAAGCGCAGAGCCCCCAGGTGCGCGCTCTTGCGCACCGAGCGCAGCAGCGACGCTCGCGCCTCCTCGAGCGAATGCGAGCGCGCCATGCGGTCGACCCACAGTGACCAAGCGCCCGAGTCGTAGCGCAACCGCCGAGCCTCCTCGTGGCTCTCCAGTTCGGGCACGGAAGCGAGCGCGCGACGCAGGATGGAGCGGCCTTCGTCGGCCGGCCAAATGAGCCCGCTCGGCGAATCCGACGAGGGCAGAGCCGGCAAGCCGGGCACGGGCGCGCGCACCCGGGGGGGCCGGAACGATTCTCCATCCGGCTCACGGCCAGCGAACATCTCTTCCGGGTGAATCGAGGCCCGATCGAAGGCCTCCACTCGCTCGTCCTGGCGCATCCGCTCCGCCAACGCATGTGCGTCGGCGTGGGGATCGTCGAGCCCACCGTAGCCGCGGCTCCGCACGACCTGACGCACGCGCTCGGCCGCTGCTCGTACCGCGATCCCCGCGGTCTCGCGCACCCCCGCTCCCTCGTGTGCGCGGGCTGGCACCACGCGCACCTCGGGTCCCAAGTCGAGCGCGTCACGCAGGAACTCCTCGGACAACGCTTCGGGATGATCTTGCTTGTTGTGCTGGACGATGATCGGGATCTCGTCCTCACGCTCCAGCAGCTTGTCGCGAAGCGTGGAGAAGGACTGCCTGGTCTCTTCGAGCGCGTTCCGCTCGGCCGAGCAAACGAACACCACGGCGTCCGCCAGTCCCAGGAGCAGCTTGCGTCGGCGCTCCAACAATCTCTGCCCGGGCACGCTGATGAAGTGGCAGGCCAGCTGCCGCCCGGAGACCAGGCCGGTCTCGACGTGGAGCCAATCCATGAAGATCGTGCGCTCGCCGAGATGCCCGGGCATCACGATCTCCGAGCCGCGACGCCCTCGAAATACGTCGTAGAGCTCGCGAATGTTGGTCGTTTTTCCGGCCATGGCCGGTCCGTCGTAGACGACCCGAACCACGATGCGCCGCGTGTCATCGTCGATGAAAGCCATTCAGCTCTTCCTCCGTCCGCCTGCCCGGATCATGCGAGAATCTTCTCAATCATGAGCGCCGACTGCCGGAGTTCGGTCCAAGCCAAGCCAGGCGATTCCGGGCTGGCCGCACAAATCACCAGCGCCCACGGCCGCGTGGTGAGCGACTTGCCGAACATCAGGCCCCTGCTGCCGACGTAGCGAACCTCGTCCCAGTCCCCCTTGCGCGCCGGGGCGTCCACGAAAGCGTGCAAGCGCGCCCCCAGTTCCTCGAGCGCTGGTCGCTCGAAGGCCGCCACACACTGGGCCTCCAGCGCAGAGCGCTCCAGCTGTCCGTGCGCCACCACCAGCTTGCGCTCTCTGCGGTCGTACAGCGCCACCGCTCGGGCGTCCTCGATGCGCTCGGCCAGCTGCATGCAGGCAGCGAGCAGCAGCTCCGAACCGCCCACGGGCACGCTCGGCAACCTCGTGATTCGGGGCATGACGGCCGCCTCGGCGGCCAGGTCGCCTCCCCAGCTCTCGGTAGGCTCGCGGCTGGACTCGTCCAGGTCCCTCAGCGCGTCGAGCAGCAGGAAGTTGAAGGGGCGCTGGATGATCGAGCGCTGGCTCTCCAGCGTGGTGGTGCGGATTCTGCCGCCGGTCCGCTCGAGCAGGCACGAGATCGCGAGGTCCCCCTCGATGTCCCCCACCTTGGCATCGACCACCTCCCCTTCGCGCATGTGGATGGCGCCATTGGGCTCCACGTGCAGCGTGAGCGAGCGACGGGAGTAGTGGAAGATCTGCAGCAGATCGACCAGGGCGACGCCGTGGACGAAGCCCGAGAAGCCCGCCTCGATCGTACCGCTCTCCAACTCATCCAACCCGCGAACCGCCGCCCCCATCATGTGTTACTCCATGCACGTCCCCGAACGAAGAAGAGAG
>DATIDO010000196.1:0-2818 GCA_035456245.1 Polyangiaceae bacterium | reverse complement strand
GCCGGGTCGGGTGTTCGAGCTCGTGCTCAGTGGTCGCGGCGCGGCCCGCATTTGGCTCTCCAGCAGCGGTCAGGTGGGACCCGAGGTCACGGGCACGGGGATGCTGATGCCTCGCGCCCGTATCGGAGGCACGGTGGGCATCCCCGCCAGTCATCCCGACTTGATCGCGGTGGGCTCGTCGGTCAACCGCAACAGCTGGCGCGACTACGAGGGACAGCTGGTCGAGCGCAGCTCGCTCGAAGTGGGCACGCGCTCCAGCTTCAGCTCGGCGGGGCCCAACCTGCGCGGCTGGGCCAAGCCCGATCTACTCGCGCCGGGTGGCACCCTGATCGCGGCCATGTCGGCGGCCGCCGATCCCCGCGACACCTCCAACACGGCCAGCATGTTCGCCGCCCGCGGCGTCTGTTACTCGCCCGACGTCGAGTGCTTCGTCGTCGACGACGAGCACGCGGTGGCGAGCGGCACCTCGATGGCGGCTCCCATCGTCTCGGGCGCGCTGGCGTTGCTGCTGCAACGCGATCCGACGCTCGAACAGGCAAAGGCACGCCGGTTGTTGCGCGCCGGCACCCGAGCGGTGCTGGGTGAGACTGCCTACGGGGCGTGGACCGGGACGGGCGTGCTGGACGTCGTGGGTACACTGCTCGCCCAGGATTTGGACGCTGGCGCGCCGGAGGTGTTGCCGAGTGCAGCCGAGTCGCGCATCGCGCTGGCCGATACGTTCGCGGTCCCGTCGGGGGAGCGACCGCTGCGTGGGGTGCTCGCCCTGCGCGACGAGTCGGGCGCACCAGCTGGAGGCTTCGACGCCAAGAGGCTGCGGTTCGAGGTGGTTGGCGGCGTGATGCGCGGCCTCGAGGTCACGTCGGGGTTGGCTGCGTTCGAGCTCCGAGCCGACGAAGGCAGCGGTGGCGAGCTCACTGTGCGCGCGTTCTTCGATGACGAAGCCTTGGCGGAGCAGAGCGTGCCGGTGGGGATGGACCCCCTGCGCGCGCGGTTGGGTGTCGAGGCGCTCGGTGGCGGTTGCTCCTTGGCCGCGGCTGGACCCGGTTGGTCTCGGATGGGTGGGACCGGACGGGGCGGGGCGGGACCGGGCGGGGCGGGCAGGGCTGCTGGGAGCGGCGGGCTGCTGTTCGGCGGCCTGATCGCGCTCGGCTGCTGGGTGCGGCGCCGCGCTCGCGCGTGACTCGCTCAGAGCGCGAGCCAGTAGACGGAGCACAGGTGCGCCTCGTGGGGGGCGTGCTCGGGATCGTAGGGGTGAGCGAGATCGACTCCGCCCAGTGAGCTACCCACCAAGATCAGCTCACGCAGTCCGGCGACCGGCTCGACGTGCTGATCGAACTGGTGATCGCTCTGACGGAACGGCAAACGCACCCGGCCGAGCGAGTGGCCCGCTTCGTCGCGGCGCGCGATCGACCAGACGTAGCTCACTGGACGTTCGCAGGTGACACGGACGGCGAAGCGACGAGCCTCGTCGCCAGCAGCGATGCGGAGGCGAACGTAGACCGAACCGCTGGGCTCGAGGGGGCGAGGAAGCGCGACGTTGCGCGGTAGTTCGGTGCTGGTCAGGTCCCACGCGAACTCGGGGGGTACTCCGAGCTCGAGGCGCGAGGCTGCGAAGTCGTCGTAGAACTCGGCGAAACGCGCGAGCGAGCCGCCCAGGCTTCGACGCAGTACGTCGAGTGCGTCGGGCTCGGCTTGGCGCCGGAGCGCCTCGGGTCGGGTGCGCGTGGCCGCCAGGGCGAGCGAGAGGAAGCTGGCCTCCGCAGGTGCGCCGGCGCTCGATACGTCGTCCAAGTAGCGCCAGAAGAGCGCGGAGCGATCGACGGGACCCTCGCGCAGCTCGGCGTCGAGGAGCGAGCGCTCGGGGGCACGCTGGGCGGCGTCGAGCCAGAGCGGCTCGCCCGGTTCGAAGCCCGTCAGTTGGTCGGCGACGTTGCGAGCGAAGCCGAGCACCGACGGCGTCGAGCTCGCTGGCGCGCGCTCCAGCAGGGTCAGCCCGGCCAAGCAGCGCTCGGCCGTGTGGGGCGTGAGTGCGCCACCGCGACACAGCGCCTGGCCTCGATCGAAGCCGAGCAGGGGGCGCTCGGTCAGCTCGAAGCGGAGCGGGAGGGCGTCGGGCAGCCACTGCGCCGGCGCTTCGTGAAGTGTCGGGGAGGGGAGGCCGGCGCCGAAGCGATGGCGCTCGTACGCGCTCTCCAGCAGCTGGAGCGCCGCGCGGGCGACCTCGGGGGGGCCCGCGGCGCACACAGGGCGCCTCCAGGAGCAGAGCGGCTGGGGAAGCCGGGCCGAGGTGGGGGCTGGGAGCGTGGGTAGGGCGAGCGTGGGTAAGGCAAGCGGAGCGGTGCGCAGGGCGCCCGACGGGAGTCGAGGATCGACCAGTGGGGCGTCGGTCGACTCGGTGGTGACACCGCCCCAGAGCAACGCGCGGCCGGGGCGCTCTTCTTGCGCGCGCGCCGCCCCCGCTACGGCCAGCAGGCCCACGAGCGACGCGACCACGGCTCCGCCGGCGAGCAGGCGCGGGCCGGGCGGACGTGACCACCACCTCACACTCGGACCATGCCCTACACGTGGGCGCGGCCTTGCACGAGATTTGACACTGAAACGCAGGGCGACCCTATACTGCCACACGCGATCCCACCTCCGGGGCTCGCCCGGTGTTCACCGCGACCCATACGACCATGACCCTCCGCTTCGATCCAACCCGAGCCGTCGTTTTCGACTTGGCTCGTGGGCAACTGCGCGACGACGAGGGGGCCAGCCGCCTCAATCTGCCGGCGTCACTCGTGCTGCGACTGTGCAGCGCCGCCGGTGAGGCGAGCAC
>DATIDO010000195.1:0-10773 GCA_035456245.1 Polyangiaceae bacterium | reverse complement strand
CAACCAGCACCGCACCAACCGCCGCAGCGCGCGACTCGCAGCGCACCGCACTGCGCTGAGGACTGCGCTGCGCTGCTGAGCCGCTGCGCTGCGCCCGACTGCGCCGAGTTGAGCTGAGCAGCTGAGCTGAGCAGCTGCGCTGCGACCGACCGCGTCAGTCCAAACCGGGCGGCGGCGGCGCGACCGGACCGCCCGGCGCCGCCTCCACACCCACCACCCCGTCGGGCAGCGTGGCCAAGTGCGCACGCGCACGCGCGCGGCGCCCGACGACCGTGAGCGCCACACCCAGCACCGCGATGGCGCCGAGCGAGAGCCAGACGTTGGGACGCACGTGCACGAAAATCTCCCCCTCGCCCGCGCGCTGCGGCGCGGCCGGATCGAGCGGCAGCTCGTAGGCCCGCGCCAGATCTTCGACGTGGCTCAGGTGGATGACCGGCACGCCACGATCCAAGAAGCGCCCGATGATCGAGTCGACCGGCGCTTTGCCAGCGGGACGGTTGATACCGGGCTGGTAGACCATCTTGCCGCGGCTGCGCCCCACCGACACCGCTCCACCACCCACGTTCACGTAGGCGCGGATGGCCCGATCGCCCGCGGCTCGCTCGTAGTGCTCCATGCGCTCGGAGAGGGACGCTTCGAAATCGTCACTGGTGAGCCGCGCGGCTCCGCTGCGCTGAATCGCGCCCTCGAGCACGGCCAGGCCCTCGGCGCCCAAGCCGATGCCGCGATCCTCGATTCCGCCGATGCTGGCAGCCACGCTACCGCGCGAGACGAGGCCCCGACTCACCAGCAGCACCTCCATGTCGAGCCAGCTGAACTGGGGCGCCGACGCGCCGAAGTCACTCGAAGCCGCGCTGGCGATCGAGAGAGGAACCAGCCCGAGCGTGTCGGCCGCAGCCAGCGTGGCGATGTTGAGCGCCGGAAAAGAGCCGGAATAGCCGATGGCCACCACGTCCCCGCGCTTCAGGCCCAGATCGAGCAGCATGTCGACGAGCGCCGCCGCGAAGTTCGGGTTGGCTGCCGTGCGCTTGGCGGGCAGCGACCCGGCCGAGGTGGTGATCGAGGTCGAGGAGGGGCCAATCAGGCCCGTGCCCGCGCGGTCGTTTCGATCGACGAGAGGCAGGCCGCGTCGCGGTCGCTCTTCGCGGATGGCGGCAAAGGCTCGCTCGGCCCGCTCCGCTGCGGCGCGTTTGGTGGCCGAGGCGCCTTGCTCGATGCGCAGCGGAAAGTGTTCGACCGTCCGCACCAAACCGAGCGCCAGCGCGCCCAACAGACAGAGCGCGAGCGCCGAAGGACCGGCGGGACGCCAGTAGAGCCGCTTCACCACAGCGCCTCCATGCGCGGCAGCTCCGCCCCCCAAACGGCGAGCAACACCAGGCGCGTGAACGCCGAACAAACCGACAGCGCGCCCAGCGTCTCGAACACGCCCTGCCGATCCATCCAGATCGCCACGAGCCCAGGAATGATGAAGCCGACCACCGCGTGAGCGCCGGGCTCGAACCCGGGCACCCAGCGCTCGAGCATCCAGGACACGCCGGCCCCCGCCAAATAGCCGGTCAGGATGGCGAGCGCGGTGCGGCGCCTGCCGTAGAGGATCAGGAAGCGACCCGCCACGCGCACGCAGCCGTAGGTCAGCAGACAGGCGAGCAGCGTGCCCACCAGGTAACTCGGCGAGTCCAAGTAGAGGGCCAGGTAACCCGGCACCACCATGCCCGCCGAGGCGACGCCGAGCGTCTCGCTCAGCAGCAAGCTGACGAACAGTCCAATACCTATCGCGACGGGGAGGATCTCGGTCATGCGCTGGGTTCCCAAGGAGGAGCCATACCGGTCGAAGACGGACGGCTCTCGCCGGGCGTCGTCGTTCGAGAAGGGAGTCGAGAAGGGCGGCGCGGCGCCGCCGAGAGCAACGGGGCGGCGCGCAGCTCGCGCAGGTGGTCGAGCAGCGCGAGGCCGATGCCACCGATGTTGCCCAAGCCGACCACCAGGCCATTTTCACCCGAGAGGTGGCCGAGGCGCCGAGCCAGCGTGGGCGCTGCTTCGCCTTCGGCGACGACGATGCGCGACATGTCCAAGCCGTGGCGGGCCGCGGCGCTGACGAAGAAGTGCGTACCGCTGCCGGTCACCACGTAGTGATCGGCAGGGCTCCAGCTCACCGCCGCCTCGGCCAGCTGGCGAGAGCGATCGGCCCGATCCGCGCGACAGTTGAAGAGCGCGATGCGCTTGGCGCCGGCGCGCGCGTGGTGGAGCGACAGCTCCCACACCTGGCCGGTGGATTCCGGATCGTTGGCGGCGAAGGCGTTGACGACGATGAACGACTCGCGCCCCATGTGCACCCGCTCCATGGTGAGCGCACCGGGATCCGGATAGGCGACCTGCATCCCCGACAGCGCCAGCTCCCGCGGCACTCCCAGATCGACGCAGATGCGCAGCGCCAGATCGACGTTCTCGGCGTGCTCCACGTAGGAGAAGCCAGCCAGCTCGTCGCGCGTCACCGGCTGCGCCGCCGTCTCGGGCCGCACCACCACGAACTCGCTGCCGCGCTCGCTGCACACGCTCTGCAGAAACTCCCGATAGCGCGTGTCCCCGACGTACAGCTTGCCGCCGAGCGGAACGCTCCCGGCCAGCGCCCGGGCCACGCCCTCGGTGTTCGGGCCCATCACGTCCAGGTGGTCGGCGCGAATGTTGGTGATCACGCCGACCGACGGGCGAACGAGCCGCGCCGTCGAGATCCACTGCAAAAAGGGCTGCAGCGCCATGCACTCGATCACCACGGCGTCGGCGCCCAGGCGAAGCGCACGACGCATCACGCCCAGCTGCTCGGCCACGTTGGCGCGACCGACTCGATAAATCGGCTCCTCGGTGCCGTCCGGGTGGATGAGTCGGGGCAGCGTTCCCGTCGTCTTGGCGACGGTCCGGAAGCCGCCGGCGCGCAAGCCGCCCGCAATGAGCCGCGTGACGCTCGACTTGCCGCGGGTGCCGTTGACCTGAATGACCACGCGGAAGCGAGACAGCACGCGGCGGTGCAGGAACGCCTCCAACGAGCCCAGGACCACGAGCAGCGCGGTCAGCGCGCCGAGTACGAGCAGGGCCTGTCCTCCCATCGCCTCACGGTTAGAGCACATCTCGAAAAGAGATGGGCTCCCCAAAAAGGAGGGGCCTCCTTCAGGCCGGCTCGAGGGGGTCGCGGCCGGGACCGCTCGGCGTCACCCGCGCGCCCAGCTCCAAGAGCTCGGCCACGAAGCCACGGATCTCGCGCAGGTCCACCGGCTTGTCGAAGACGCGGGTCGCGCCATGACGCTCGCCGCTCTCGCGCAGCAGCTCGGGCGCGAAGGCCGACATGAGCACGAACGGTACCTCGAGCCCCGTGCGCCGGATCCAGGCCAACACTTCCAGGCCGCTCAGGCGGGGCATGCGCTGATCGCTGATCACCAGCGACGGCAGCTGGCCCCGGGCGACAGCGGCCGCCAGCTCGTCCTTCAGCTCCTGGCCGTCCGCACACTCCTTCACCGTCACGTCGAGCGTCTGCAGCCCCTCGGCCAGCAATTCGCGCAGCGCGTCGTCGTCGTCGGCGAGAAAAATCTCGGGATGCGGAGCCGTGGCGTCGACTGCCATGCGGCGAGTCTGGCAGATTCCTCACACGATTGCGAAGGTCGATCCGAGCCGCATCTCGAAACGACGAGGCACGCAGCGCCGAGGCGCACACGCAGCGCCGAGGCGCACACACTCCGTCCCGTGAGACGCGCTCTAGTTCTCCGCTTCGCGATCGACCGCTCCGGCCGCCCGTTCGAAGCGCTCCAACTTGCGATACAGGGTCCGGCGGTCGAGGCCGAGCAGGCGCGCCGCCTGGCTCTTGTTGTCCCCCGTCATCTTCAACACTTTCTCGATGTAGCGCCGCTCCATGACATCGAGCGGCAGCACGTACTCGGGATCGGCGTCGACGCTGGCCGTCACTTGAGGCGTGTATTTGCGAATCTTGTCGGGCAAATCCACGGGCGCGATGCGCTCGAAGCGCGTCAAGGTGACGGCGCGCTCCACGCAGTTCTGCAGCTGCCTGACGTTGCCCGGCCAATCGTAGTCGAGCAACAACTGCGCTGCCTCGCCGGTGAAGCCCGACACCGAGCGCCCCAACCGCTCCGCGGCTTGGCTCAAGAAGTGCGTGGCAATCAACAGGATGTCGTTGCCCCGCGCGCGCAGCGGCGGCAGATTGATCTGTACGACGTTGAGTCGGTAGTAGAGATCCTCGCGGAAGTTGCCGCGCTCCACTTCCCGCTCCAGATCTCGATTGGTCGCTGCGACCACACGCACGTCGATCGGTACGTCCTGGTCCCCTCCCACCGGACGCACGGTGCGCTCCTGCAGCACCCGCAAGAGCTTCGCCTGCATCTCCAGCGGCATCTCCCCGATTTCGTCCAGGAACACCGTGCCGCCCGAGGCCTGCAGAAAAAGCCCGGGGCGGGAGCTGCGCGCGTCGGTGAAGGCGCCTTTGACGTGGCCGAACAGCTCCGACTCCAGCAGGGCTGCGGGCACCGCCGCGCAGTTGATCGCCACGAACGGACGGCTGCCACGGGGCGTGCCGAAATGGAGGGCGCGCGCCACCAACTCCTTGCCGGTCCCGCTCTCGCCAGCAATCAATACCGAAGCTGGTGTGTCCTTCACCCGCTGCACCAGCGAGTAGACGCGCTGCATCAGCGCACTCTGCCCCACCAGCTCACCCGGGCGCTGCTCGCGCTCCAACTGCACCTTG
Organism: Polyangiaceae bacterium; assembly: GCA_035456245.1. Lineage (GTDB taxonomy): Bacteria > Myxococcota_A > Polyangia > Polyangiales > Polyangiaceae > NIC37A-2. Next base: position 6,029 of record DATIDO010000195.1, on the reverse strand, counting down.
AGTTCGCGCAGCTCGGCGTGGACCCGACGATGCTCGAGCGCCCGCTCCACCGCCACCATCAGCACCGAGGCGTCGATGGGCTTGGTGATGAAGTCGTAGGCGCCTGCGCGGATGGCGTCGGTGGCAGCCGCCAGGCTGCCGTGGCCGGTGAGGACGATGGCCGGGATCTCCGGCTGCGTCTTGCGCAGGTGCTCGCACACGGCCAGGCCGCTCTCCTTGCCCATGTCCAGGTCGGTGAGCACCACGTCGAACTCATGCGCGTCCAGGGCGCGAATCGCCTCGTCCACGCTGGTTGCGCCGGCCACCTTGCCGGCACGGCTGGCCAGGAGCTCCTGGACCAGCTCGCAAGTGTCGATGTCGTCGTCGACGATCAGAATGTCGGCATTCATGGCTGGCTCGCGTTGGCTACGGTCTTGGGCAAGAAGACGCTGAACGAAGTGCCGTCTCCCGCCGCACTCTGGAACTCGATGAAGCCACCCAAGCTCTGTACGATATCCTCGCAGAGCCGATAGGAAAGGCCCAGGCCTTCGTCGACCGAGCCCAACTCCTTGAGCAGGCTCGGATCCGGTTCCGGATCGGGGTTCGTGATGCGGAGCAACGCGAAGCGCCCAGGCTCCACCTGGGGTGGCACGGAATCCTGCGCGACGATCCGGGTCAAGCTCATCTCGACGCGCGAGCGCGGCTGGCTGGTGCGCACGCTGGTCAGGATCAGACTGGTGACCACCTGCAGCAGACGTTCGGTGTCGAAATAGGCGACGATCTCCGGCTCGGAGACGAAGCTCAGCTCCACACCTCGATCGGTCAGGATCGGCTCCAACAAGAGCTCGGCCTGGTACACCACCTCGGCCACCGGCTGGCGAACGCGCACGGGACGGTGGCGCCCCACGCGGCGGCGGATCAGCGAGGACATGCGCTCGACCTGCTGGAGGATCTGCCCACCCAGCTCGCTCGGCGAGACTCCGCCACCTCCCCCGTCGAGCAACATGGACGCGCGCCCGTGCACCACGTTCAGCGGGCTACCCAGCTCGTGCGCGAACTCGGCGGCCAGGTAGTCGACCGTGCGCTCGCGATCGCCGCGACGCAGCACCTCGAGTAGTCGGATGCGCTCGAGATCCTGGCGGGCCGCGGCGTCCCGCGCTGCGACCACGCCATCGAGCATGTGATTCAGGGACGCGCCGAGCTTGTCGATCTCCGGTGCGTTGCCCAGCTCGGCGCGCTTGTTCAGCACGCCCACGCCGGCATCTTCCGCCAGCTGCGCCAGCCCGGCCAAGGGCCGATCCAGGTGACGCTGGAGCAGCAAGCGCAAGCCGAAGGACGCCGCGATCACGATCAAGGAGCCAATGCCCAGCTGTTGGTACAGTTGCTGCTCGGCCAGGTGCGACCAGCCCGGCGAACGGCGAATGAAACGCACCGCCGTCACCCTGCCGTCCGGTGAGCGGAGCTCCTTCGTCAGCGCCAGCACCAGCTCCTCCGAGTCGAAACGTAGCTGCTCCAAGCCCACGCCGACGGCTGCCGCGGCCCGGGGCTCTTCGAACTCGACGGTGAGGCGAGCCCGCGCTTCATCCTCGGCGCGCAAGAACGCCCGAGCGGCGTCGGAGTCGTTGCGCTCTGCTCGAGGCTGCTCTGCTCGAGGCTGCTCTGCCTGAGCCTGCCCTGCCAGGGCCTGCGCGGCGCGCGTCAGACTTTCAGCCGTCAGCTCCAGCTCCTCGCTCTGCATTCGCACGAAGAACTGGGCGGCGGAGCGATAGTTCACGAACGCCAGCGCGCCCACGACAGCCATCACTCCCAGCGCAAAGAACAGCGCCAAGCGGGTGGACAGCTTCACGGAGTCGTGCCTCCCGAGCTCCCGGCTCCGGAGGACGAGCACGCGAAAGCCGCGCAGCGGCACCGAGCAAGTCTCCCTCTTGCCCGGTGCCGCGTCGGCCCCTCCCTCAGCGACACGGGTCGCCTCGCCCCGGATGGATGCTCGGCCCTGCGCTGCGCGACACGAGGTCTCGTTGGTGCGTTCGCATGAGTCCGATTTCCCCCTTGGGCCGCTGTTCCCTCTCCTTGCCCTCTCTCGCTCATACAAGCCTCGTGCCAAGCCGAGCGTACGTGGGGGGACGAGTACGGGGACTGGGAAAATGCCGCTCCCACCCTGCCTTCCGGACAGGGCCCGAGAAACCGACTGGCACCCGGCCTGCGGCCAGCTGGCGCCAACCGAGGCAGTTCGCCCCACCCCCGCCTCACCCTGACCGCGGGCCGTCACACCAGCGGCGTACCGCGGCCACCGCCTGCGAGGTTCAGGATGAGGGTGACCACCAATGCCACCAAGAAGACGAAGAAGAGGATCTTGGCGACTCCAGCCATCGCTCCTGCGATGCCACCAAAGCCCAGGAATGCCGCAATCAGCGCGACGATGAAGAAGATGAGAGTCCAGCGCAGCATCGAATACCTCCAATGTGAGGGGGCCACCTCGACCCCTGCGACGGACAGAGCAACGGCCGTGCCAAGCGCCAACGAGAGGGGCATGTCTCTTGCAGCCGTGCGCGTATGCGCACGTTCACCTGCCAATGCGGCTCGCGGATCTTCTTCGAGAACCGCTCGTGCACGAATTGTGGGGCGCGGCTCGGGTTCTTTCCCAGCAGCCTCGAGCTCGTCGCACTCGGGCCATCCAACGAAGTGGGCGCCTTTCAGGGCCCAGGTGGGGCAGTTGGCCACGAATGCGAACTCTTCGGTCAGCTGTGCAACTGGCTGGTCGAAGACGGCGCCGCGCGCTGTCGGGCCTGCCGACTCAACGTGGTCGAACTCGATACCGCCGAGACCAACAGGGTCGCTAGCAACGCCGCCGAGCCCACAGCGAGCAACGCCGATGGCGCGAGACCAGCTGCCGACGACGAGCAGGGTCGCCAGGTGATGGAAGCCTCGAAGCGGCGTCTGCTGTTCACGCTCTTCGAGCTCGGGCTCGACGTACCCAGTCGGCACGAAAATGCTGACGGGCTGGCTTTTGCGCTCACTCGCACCGATCCCGACGATCCGGACGCTCCCGCCATGACGGGCCACGCCGATGGCCTGATCACCATCAACCTCGCAGAGGCCAGCCCGCTCGAACGAGAGAGCACGCGACTCTCGCTCGGCGAGAACTACCGCACGGTGCTCGGCCACTTTCGGCACGAGAGTGGGCACTTCTTCTGGGATCGCTTGGTGCGGGACGGCGGGCGGCTCGACGAGTTTCGCGCGCTGTTCGGCGACGAGCGCAACGACTACGAGGAGGCTCTCCGGAAACACTATGAGGCCCCTCGACCATTCGACGCCTCGCTGCACGTCTCGCCCTACGCGACCATGCATCCGTGGGAGGACTTCGCCGAGACCTGGGCCCACTACCTCCACTTGTTCGACACCTGGGAGACAGCCCAGTCGTTCGGCTTGGCACCGAGGTCGAGCACACGACCGCACGACTTTCCCTCGCGTCTTTCGGATTGGAGCGAACTGATGCTGGCACTCAACGCGCTGAATCGCTCGATGGGCCAGCCCGACGCCTACCCATTCGCCATCGGCCCCGCAGTCGCCGACAAACTGGCCTTCGTCGAAGACTTGATCCGCCGAGCGCCCGGCGCGAGCGAGCGACGATCCGCCGATCCCGCGCTGGAGCCCAGCTCGGCGCGAGCGGGCGCCTGAGCCCGGGGCAGATTGTCTCGCTGCGGCGGTCGCGACGCCAGGAACGAATGGTGTGGGTGCGAGCCGTGAGCCGGAAACGGAACGGCACGCCCCTTGCTCCCTGGTGCAACGACGGAGCGACGCACATCGCGACGCCAACACGAAAAGGAGCAATGAGATGGGAACTCTGAAGCATCAAGCGCGAGGCGCGACCGAACGGCTCGTGGGCCGCGCCAAACAAGCAGCAGGCAAGGTCTTGGATCGACCCGATCTCGAGGCCGAGGGAGAGCGGGTCGAGGCCGTGGGCGAAGCGCGCTCGGCGCTCGCCGACGCATTCCAGCTGACCAAGAAGAAGATGGGGAAGGCCGGGGAACAGGTGAAAGCCGGCGTGGAGCGTGTGGTCGGCGACGCAGCCAAGAAGGTCGCAGAGCTGACGGAGCGCGCCAACGAACAGCAGGCCAAGCCGTCGAATCCCTCGCGCCGCTGAACACGATCGCGCTGTCTCGACGTGGCGAGTGCTCGACACTCTCGCGTCGAGGCGACGCCTGCGCTTGCCCGACGTGGCCCGACGGGCGCAGTATGGGCGGCGCATGGCTCTCCCCGAACACGCCACCGCCAGCTACTGGCTCCTGATTGCCCCCGAGGCCTTCTCGAGCGAGGGTGCGGTGCGTCTGCGCGAGCTGGGGCTCGAGGTCGACGAGGAGGCGCTCACGGTGCGCGCGCCCTTCGGTCCTGTCGGTTCGATGGGGAGTCGAGTGCACGTGCGCAACGGCCGCGCCCTCTACCTGCTCGCGGCAGGCTCGGGCACGTACCGCGCGATCCGCTGAGCGCCCGGCGGGCGCCGCAGCGTCCCTGGCGCCGCAGCGTCGAAGAGCCGATGGCTCAGGGGGCTGCAGCAATCGCTGGCGCCGCGGCTGCCACGGCGTCGTCGACCTCGTCACTCATTTCCTCTGGATCGAGCTGCGCCTCGCCGTCCTCTGCGGTTCGCCAGGCCTCGCCGAGACCGGAGCGAACTTCGACGGGAGCCGCCAGCTCTGGCTCGGCCCAGGTCTGCGTCGGCCAGATCACCTCGAGCTCGCGCGCGCGCGGCTGGTGCACCAGTTCACTGCTCCTCGCCAAGGTCGGAGCCCCCAGCGCAATGGCTCGAGGTCTCACCCAGTGCTCCACGGCGACGAGCCAGCGCGGCCGTGACGACTCCGCACTGGACGGTTCCGCACCGAACGACTCGGCCCCGAACGTCTCCGCACCGAACAGCACGGCTCCCCAGGTCATCGCCACGACCAGTGCCACCGACGCGCCCACGCTCGCCCCGCGCCGCCATCGCCCGGCGCCTCGGAGCGCGCCGGCATCAGCCGAAATCAGCGTGGTGTGGACGGGATCCGCACTGGAGCGCTGACTCATCGCCAGCAGCGCTGGCGTCGCGAGAGCACCCGAGGACACGATTGGCGGGCATTCTTCCCCCATGGCGTCGCGTGAGGAGCCAGGCGATGAACCCGCCCTGATCCCGGAACGAACCCGCTCGGAAGCGCAGGGCAAGTGCTCGAGCGCCTCCGCCAACTCGCTGGCGTCGGCGAAGCGTGCACCCGGATCTTTGGCCAAGCAGCGCAGGATGATGCGCTCGAGTTCGGGATCGATCTCGGGGACCAACTCTTCGAGAGGCAGCGGCTCCCCGTGGAGGGTAGCCGCATAGATTTCGGTGGTGTTCCCGCCGCCGAACGGCAGGTAGCCCGACAGGAGCTCGTACAGCACGACACCCAACGAGAAGATGTCCGCGCGTGCATCCACCCGTGTGGCGTCGAGGATCTGCTCCGGCGCCATGTAGCAAGGCGTGCCGACGGGCTGGGTGTCGAGCGTCAGCTTTCGCCCACCGCCGAGGTGGAGACGCTTGGCGATGCCGAAATCGCCGACCTTGATGCGCTCGATGCCGTCGATGCCCCGCTCGATCAGCAGGTTCTCCGGCTTCAGGTCGCGGTGCACGATGCCGCGAGCATGTGCTTCGGTCAGCGCAGCGCAGACATCCCGCGCGATCCGTACGGCGCGCACCTGCGGCAGGCGGATCAGCTCGCGCATCTCGACCTCGAGGTCCTGCCCCGCGACGTATTCCATGGCGAGGTAGACGGATCCGTCGGCCGTGCGCCCCGAATCGAGCATCCGCACCACGTGCTCGCTCTTCAGCTTGGCGACGGCGCGGGCTTCCTCGAGCAGCCGACCGTTCGCGAAGTCGTTGTCGACCAAGTGCGGGTGGAGGATCTTGAGCGCCACGGGAGCGTCGAGCCATAGATGGCGAGCGCGATAGACGGTACCCATGGCCCCCCGCCCCAACACCGTCTCGATGGAGAAACGTTCGGCCACGATCGTGCCGGGTGCAAAATCACTACGCGGTGTGGGGCTTT
>DATIDO010000194.1:0-8027 GCA_035456245.1 Polyangiaceae bacterium | reverse complement strand
GATCTGAGCGACCTCTTGGCGATCCCGCCGGCGCGCATGCACACCCGCCCGATGTCGTCCGAGACGCCGAGCGCATTCCCCAGCGAGTCGCCGGCCAACGATGCGCCCTCCACCGCGCCCGGCGGCCGGCGCCGCGAGAGCGCCTCGTACCAAGACGAGCCCACCCGGGAGCGCGTCCCGGCTCCGCCTTCGGTGCACCCGCCTTCGGGCAACGGTCCCAAGAGCGTCGCCACGAGTCCCGATCTGGCCCCCGCCAGTCTGCCCGCTCAACACAAAGAGCCGGCGGCGTCCAAGGAGCCAGCCGTCTCTCGCGAGCCGGCGGTGCAGTCGCCCGCTGCGCCCGAGTTGGCCCACGTGACGTTCGAAGGCAATCCGCTCGAGCGCCTCGCCATGGCCATCCGCGAGCGCTGGAGCGGCGCGCTCGCCCAGCAGACCAGTGGCGGCATCCGCCGTGTGGTGCTGCGCGATGGCGACTTCTCGACGCTCACCTCGAGCGCCGAGTCGGAGAGCCTCGTGCAGTTCCTGGTGACACGCGGCGATCTGTCTCAGGACGCCGCTGCGACGCTGCGCAACCTGCCGCGCTTCGGCCGTCACGCAGGCGCGGCGCTGGTCGCCCAGGGTACGCTGCGGCAGGAAGATCTGTGGGGCGTGCTGCGTGGTCACGCCGAGTGGCTGCTGGGCCTGATCTTGGGCAGCCCCGAGCAGCTAATCGTCGATCAGAACACGCCGCAGCGCTTGCTCGAGGAGCCCACGGCCTTCGGTGGCGCCGCCGGCGCCGAAGTCTACGTGGACGTGCTGCGCCGCATCCTCAACCCCGCCGACGCCTTCACGCGCCTGGGCGCGGGCCAGCTCGAGTTGGGCTGGGGTGCTCACCAGTCCCTCCTCGCAGAGACCGGCTTGCCCGCGGATCTCGAACGCCAGCTGCCCGGCGCGCTCAGCCAGTCGCTCACCCGTGTGCGCGACAAGACGCCCCAGATGCTCGTCGTCTTGTGTGCGCTGACCGAGCTCGGCGTACTTTCGACCGGCGGCGGCCGTCGCCCCACCCCCGCACCCGAGGCGCTGAAGGAACGCAGCGCCGAGATGGATGACGAGGCCTTCGCCAACCAGGTGCGCTCGCGGCGCTCGCTGGTCGAGGAAGGCGACTACTTCTCGATCCTGGGTATTGCGCGCTCGGCGACCCGTTACGAGGTGGATCGCGCTTGCGAGCACTGGCGACGCGAGTTCGACAGCGCGCGCGTCACGGCTCGCAACGCTCACTTGGTGCCCGATTTGGAGCTGGTGCTGGCCGTGGTCGAAGAGGCGCGCCTCGTGCTCTCCGACGACGTGCGGCGTGAACGCTACCGCAAGGCCCTCGATCTGTTCTGAGACGCGCGCGGTCTCGGCGAGTTCACCGAGGTGTTGCCGACGCCACGCACGGGCGTCACCGCCAACGCCCAGCTTCCCCACACGACGTGGGAATTGCAGTCATCAGTGACCTCCACCTGGGCGCTCGACCCGCCACGGACCTGTTCGGCCATGACGACGGCGATTTCCTCCGCTTCCTGACCTTCTTGGAGCGCAACTTCGAGCGCATCGTGCTGCTCGGTGACATCTGGGAGACGCTGACCAGCACGAGCCCCCGCGGCCACGCCGAGGAGCTGCGTTTGGCGCGCGAGCGGCATCCCGAGATCGCCAAGCGCTTCGAGCGCCGCGCCTACCACTACGTCCACGGGAACCACGACTGGATCGCCGAGCGCCAGGGCGCGCCGAGCGAGCTACGCTGGAACTACGGCGGTCAGCGGCTGATCTTCGCGCACGGTCACCAGAGCGACTCGCTGGTGATGAAGGCACGGGCGGTGGCCGAGGCCGGCATCTGGCTGGGTGGCTGGATCCGTCGCGCCGGCATGAAGGCCGCCTACGATTTCTTCGACGGGCTCGACCAGAAGCGAGGCGTCTACCATGACCTCGAGTCACCCGGCGCGGTCGAGGCCTGGGCGGTCGAAGAGGTCCGCCGACGCGAGGCCGACGTGATTGTCACCGGCCACACCCACGTCCTGCGCAAGACCGAGCACGACGCCCATCTGTTCCTCAACTCGGGTTCCTGTGCCGAAGGCAACATCCGCTTCGTGGCTCTGGAGCCCGAGCGGGGCCACTACGCCACGCACGACTCCTATTGAAGAAGGGGAAGGGGGCCCCGGTCCGACGGCGCTCGGGGCACTCGACCGAGCCAGCGGGACGCCCTTTCTCGCTCATACAAGCGAAGCATTTTCGAAGACTTGGAGGCGCGTTCAGTATTTTCTTCACCAAAAACTGGTCGGGCATTCAGTGTTTTGTGTACAGCTTCGTTCATGGACAACCTGAACAAAAGTCTCCTGGTCTCCCTGTTCGAACTGGCTCAGACCGACCGCCCCGCTTCGGTCAATGCCCTGGCCGAGTGGCTCGGCGTCGACCGCCGTGAGGTCGCCTGCGCACTGTCCGAGCTGGACCAGCAAGGCCTGATCCGGGCGGAGACCTGCCGCCTGACGCTGCGCGGACTGGCCCGGGCCGTCTCGCTGCGAGGCAAGCGTCGCGCTGGCCGGATGGCGGCATGAGCTGCCCCAACGGCTGCCTCGGGGCAGCTCACTCGCAGGTGGAGCCGGGCGGATCCTCGAAGATCATCAGGCGCAGATCGGCTGCCCCGAGGCTGCGGCGCGCGCGGTTGTCGATCCACTCGACCGTGTCGGCCTCTTCGTCGATGCGCGCGCCGAACAGGGGGGTGGCTCCGAACGGCAAGAACGAGTTGCGCAGATCACCGAGCACCGAGGGATCGCCGGGATCTCGCGCCACCCAACCGTTGGCCAGCCAGCGCACCACGCGGTGAGCCCGCCCCGCCACCGGCCCTCGCGCATGCGGGTTCGGTGAGTTCGGCAGCGCCACGCCGCTCGTCATGCAGTTCTTGCCGATGAACGGCACGCGAACCTGGTCGACGTAGTAGCGCCCGTCGCTCTCGTAGACCGAGCGCCAGGCCACCAGATTGAACGGACTGGGGAACACTTCACCTCGGTCGATGTGCTGCCCGCGCCGATCGGCCAGTCGAACCTGCACGTCCAACGCCCGCCCCTTCTGCACGGCGCCCAGCCCCAGGTAGACCGCGCAATAGAGCAGCCCCCAGCGGGCCACCGTGCGCGCGCCGCGGCGAGCCGCCACCACCACCGCCAACAAGAGCGGAATGGTGAAGACGATGTCGACCGACGACACGAAGCCGAGCGCCACGCGCATGGTCGACCACGGCCAAAACAGCAGCGTCCCCTGACTGCCGAAGGCAGCGAGCGGCCCGTGGGAGGCAAATCCGAGCATGGACGCCCCGAGCACCGAGCGCGCGTGGCGACGGCAGCGCTCGAACGAGAACCACGGCAACGCGGCCAGCGCCCCGCCCAGCGGTGCGAACGTGAGCGCATGGGTGAAGTGTCGGCGATACTCGACGGCCAACAGCGGATCGCTCGCACTGCGGATCAGCACGTCCAGATCGGCCGCCATGCCGCCCGCGGCCCCGATGCAGGCGATCCAGCCAGGAGCGAGCTTCCCGCGCTCCCCCAGCACGGCGAGCGCCACCGCGGCGCCGAACAACCCCTGCGTAATTGGATCCATGTGCGGGCTCGGCAAACTATCACGTTCCGAACCAACGGAAACAGACGCGCCAGCCGAGCCCTTCGCCCCGGTCCGAGTCGGGGCCGCACGGCCACCGACCGAGCCACCGCCAGCGCAGCCGCCGACGCTGCTTACCCGACGCTGCTCGCCCGACGCCGATCAGCGCACTTCGTGCAGCGCCGCCAGGAACTCCTCGGCGGCTACGAAATCGTTGAAGCGCGCCGCCTCTCGACCGCTCGAGTCGAACAGGAGCACGGTCGGCAAACCGACGACCCCCAGCCGAGTCATCAGGCTGCGGACCCCCGGATCTTCGTCATCGGTAGCGTCCACTCGCACAGCCACGAAGCGCCCCGCTTCCTGGTGAACCTGCTGATCGGAGAATGTGTGCTTCTCCAGCTCTTTACAGGCGCCGCACCAGCTGGCGGTGAAGTCGACCAAGAGCGGACGCCCTTGCTCGAGCGCGCTCGTGCGCGCCGAGTCGAAGGAGGTCTGACTCCAGGTGAGCGTCTGCTCCGTGGTGCCGAGCGCCAGCACGAGCACGAACAGGGCCAGCGTCGTCGAGCTGGCGCCCGCTGCTTTGAGCAACTTCTCGCGCCAATCGGGCGAAGCGAAGTCGCGGTGGAGCGCGCCGGCCGACAGGCCCGCGAGCACGACCACCGCGGCGACCGTGAAGAGCTTGGGGCTCGGCCGGATCCAGCCCGTCAGCACGGGAAAGGCCGTGTGCAGGTACGAGAGCGCCACGACCGCGAGCACGATCGCGAGCAAGCTCTTCACGTGCACCATCCAGCGACCGCTCTTGGGTAGCTGCACGGCGAAGGCGCCAACCAAAAAGAACGGTAGGCCCAAGCCCAGCGAGAACGCCGCCATGGCCAGGCCGCCTTGGACCGCGCTCTGGCTCTGAGCGATGAAGGTGAGGATGCCCGTCAGCACGGGTCCGGTGCACGGCGCCGCGATCAGGCCGCAAGCCAGACCGAGACCGAACGCGCCACGAGGACCGATCCCGCCCCAGGTAGCCAAGCGGTTCACCAAGCCCGCAGGCAGGGCCACCTCGAAGGCTCCGAAGAGGCTCGCCGCCATGGCCAAGAAGAGAGTGGCCAGCGCGACCAGCACCCAGCGGTTCTGCAGCACGCTGCCGAACAACCCACCGGTGAGCCCCGCCACCACACCCAGCGGCACGAACATGCAGACGATACCCAGCACGAACGCCGAGCTGAGCGCGATGCCGTGCCAGCGGCTCTGCGCCTTCTTGGCGCCGAACACGCTGACCGTGATGGCGATCATCGGGTAGACGCAGGGCGTCAGGCTCACCAGCAGACCACCCAGCCAGGCCATGACGGCCGCCTCGAGCGGCCCCCTCTCGACCGCGGCCGAGAAGTCGGGCCCCACTGCCAGAGCGTGGTTGGGCGCGAGCCAGAGCGCGAGTGCGCTGGCCACGGCCACGAGACGGGAGAGACTCGGGGTCGCCTGCGTGGGCCTGGGCGACGGGGAGAAGGGTGCGAGCATCAGGCTGAGATCTGCTGGAGAATGGCCTCGGCGCGGGCGATCTCGCCTCGCAGTGCGAGGTTCTTCGCCGGCGACGCAGCTTGGGTACGGCGGAGGAAGCTGGTCAAGTAGCGGCGGCTGGCCTGGTGATCGCCGAGCAACGCGCACAGCTCGCCGAGCACCCAGAGCTTGTAACCCTTCTGCTCCTCGCTCGATTCCAAGTGGGCGCGCAGTTCGCCCATGTCGACCGAGGGTGCCAGCTGGGCAGCCGCTTCGCACAGGACCAACTGGGCCCGGTAGAGTATCCGGTCTTTCGTGGCCCAGCGGCTCGCCTTGCCGAAGGCCTCGATGGCCTCGCGCGGGCGGCCGCCGAAGCGAAGCAGCGCTCCGAGCGTAGCCAGATGGAAGGCCCGACGGTCGGGCGGGCAGATCCGGGCGGCAATCCGCAAGTGTCCGGCGGCCACGTCGAGGGCGCCGACACCCATGGCGGCCCGCGCAGCGTCCTGCCGAGCGATGTCACCCAGCTCACCGAGCGCCACCATCTCTTCCGCCAGACGGAGGGCCTCCTCGTATTCGAGGCGGTCCAGCTTCACCAGATAGAGCTGGCGGATCAGCAGGGCGCTCAGCTCGGCGTCATCGTCGACCCGGCTCAACCCTCGGCTCGCGTACAGCTCCCTCTCCTCCGCCGTCTGGGCGCGCATCGCGCGCAACAGGCAGGTCTCGGCCGGTTCGGCTTCGGCGGTGCGTGGGGGACGGGGTGGCACGGGGGGTTGGGCAGCGATCGGCGACGAGTCGTCGAGGCGGTTCCGGCCGATGGCCGGCCTCTCCGCCGAACGATCGAGCGCCGGACTGCCTCCCATCTCTCCGGAATCGCTCACCTTTCCTCCACCTCCCGGACGGGCCGGGGGGGAGCCAGGTCGGATCCGCTCGCTCACGTAGCAAATGGTAGCAGGGGGGGGAGGGGCGTCCAGAAAACGGCTACTTTGAAAGCCGGGACCTGTCAGCCAAAGTCAGGCCCGCCATGACTCCCCGTGCACTCCGCCCGGCGGCCCCTGCGGCCCTCCCCTTCCCGTCGCTCGGTGTGCTCCTGCTGGGTGCCCTGTCGCTCGGCGCCACAGCTTGCGGCCACCCAGCCAGCGAGGCCGAGTGTCGCGAGATCATGCACACGGCCGCCAAGCTGGAGCTGAAGGCGCGCTTGGATGGAGATCAAAAGCTCATCGAGCAGGAACTCTCCGAGATCGAAAAGTCGATGCAGGCCTCCATGTCGAACAAGTGCGTGGGCAAGCGCGTCACCGAGGGTGTGATGACCTGTGTGCGCGCAGCGAAGACGGCCGACGAGCTCTTCTCGGAGTGCTTCCGCTGATGCGTCGTGACACCCGCAACCTGGCGCGGACGCTCTTGGCCGTGGCTCTGCCGCTCTCTCTGGCTGGCTGCGGCGAGCCGCTGAGCGAAGCCGAGTGCGCGCGCTTGCTCGACCACTACACCGAGAAGGTGATCGATCAGGCGCGGCCTTCAGCCAAGGCCGTCGAGCGCGCGAAGCTGGTAGCCGAGGCGCGCCAACGCGCCGCGCTCGATCCCGAGTTCGCCGCTTGCCCCCGACGCGTGCGTCGCTCGCAGTTCGACTGCGCGCTGGCCGCCGTGAGCGCCGACGATGTCGAACGTTGCCTGATGTGAGCCCCGGAGCGCGATGGCCCGACTGGGTCCCACGACTGGGTCCCACGACTGGGTCCCGCAACTGGGTCCCGCGCTCAGCCTTCGTGGGCCGGTACCGTGTAGCGCGCGAGGCGTTGCAGCGCGGCGGGTAGATCGGGGCGCGTGTCGAGCCATCCCGCCCAAGGATCACCGTGCTCTTCGAGGCGGACGGGCACCGTCTCGATGGTGAAGGTGCTGGGATCGAGCGCCAGGTGGACTTCGTCCCAGCCGAGCGGAGTGGAGACGGTGGCGCCAGGAAAGGCACGGGCCGACAGGGGCGCGACGATGGTGCGGGAGCGGCCCGTTTGGCCGGTGTCGACGTAGACCTTGTCCCCGCGCTTGTCCTTGCGTCGCTCCATCGTGGCGATGTCGGCGTTTTTGGCCACGAGCAGGCGGCCGAGCAGCTCGCACAGCAATTTGGCCGTCTCGAAGGATTGCCCGGGGCCCAGTGGGATCAACACGTGCAGGCCGCGCTGCCCGCTCGTCTTGGGGAAGCCGGTGAGCCCCAGCTCGTCGAGCAGACGTCGCAAACTCAAGGCCAGCTGGATGGCTTCGCGGAACGGACGGGTGCCGATGTCGAAGTCGATGGTCAGGAAGTCGCAGTGCGTCGGTGACGTCTCGCGCGAAGCCAACACGTGCAGCGGGATGCAGCCCAGGTTGATCACGTAGAGCAGGCTCGACAGATCGTCGATCAAGAAGGTGGCTTTGTTGGTGCCACGCTCGTCCTGCTTCTCTTCGTCGTAGAGTTCGCTGGTGCGGATCCAGGCTGGCGTGCCTTCGGGCGCGCGCCATTGGTAGAAGTTCTTGCCGTCGACGCCATCCGGGTAGCGCACCAAAACCACCGGGCGCCCCGCCAAAAAGGGCAGCATGAAGCCGCTGATGCGCGCGTAGTAGTCCAGCAGATCGCCTTTGCTGAAGCCCTCGCTGGCCCAGAAAATCTTGCTGCGATTGGTGATGACGAGATCCGGGCGCAGTCCGCGCTGCTGCGCCGAAGTACTCGACGCCGACGTACCGGCCGCAGGGCCCTGCTCCGCGCCGTCGCCGGCTTCCTCCGTCGGCGGCCCCGCGGCCTCTTCGAGGCGCTCTTCGCTCGGCGCCGCGGTGCAGTCGCGAGGCGACTTGTCCCCGGCCACTCCCGAGAACACCGGCGCGCGCAGGTGACCGTCGCTGGTGAAGCCCGCAAACTTCACGCGCACCACCAGACGCGGGGCCACCAGGCTGGCGCCCTTGCGCTCCGTGGCCGGGAT
>DATIDO010000193.1:0-2365 GCA_035456245.1 Polyangiaceae bacterium | reverse complement strand
ACCGGTTGCCTCTCCTCCCTGCCCACCGTCCTGCCAAGAATGCCTCTGGAGAGCCAACCATGCGCCCCGGCGCCGGGCAACAGGGGGGCGGACGGGGCAGCCGTGAACGAAGGGGCGTTCGTGGCGCGGGCCGGACGGGTCAGCTACGTTCCGGCCGCGTCATGGCCAAGAAGAGCCCAGTAGAGCTCGCGCTGCTGCGCCAGCTGAAGAAGACCTCGGAGGAGTACCAGCTCTTTGCGCCGGGCGATCGCGTCATGGTGGCGGTGAGCGGCGGCAAGGACAGCTACGGCCTGCTGCACCTGCTGGCCGATCTGCGGACACGCCTGCCCTTCGAGCTGGGCCTGGTGGCGGTCCACTTGGACCAGCGGCAGCCCGGCTACGACGGCGCGCCCCTGCGGGCACACCTCGAGCAGTCGGGCGTGCCCTTCGAGATCCTGAGCGAGGACACCTACTCGGTCGTGATGGACCACGTGAAGGACGGCGGCACCTACTGCTCGCTCTGTTCACGTCTGCGTCGCGGCATCTTGTACCTGGCCGCCGAGCGGCTCGGTTGCAACAAGATCGCGCTCGGTCATCACCGTGACGACGCGCTCGAGACGTTCCTCATGAACCTCCTCTACGCCGGCAAGATGCAGGCGATGCCAGCCAAGTACCGGACGGACGACGGACGCTTCGAGGTGATCCGCCCGCTCATTCAGTGCGAGGAAAAGAAGCTGGCCGAGTTCGCGACCGAGCAAGCCTTCCCCATCTTGCCCTGCAACCTCTGCGGTTCGCAGGACGGGCTGAAGCGGGATCGCATGACCGAACTCTTGACCCAGCTGGAGCAGGAAAACCCGAACGTGCGCAGCGTCATGACGGCTGCGCTCGCCAACGTGTGCCCCACCCACCTGCTCGATCGCGATCTGATCGAAGCTTGGGCGGTGCGCCCGGACTCGATCCCCGGCAAGGCCACGCTGGGCGCAGGCAAGAGCCGGGGTCTCCTCGACGCGGCGCTCGAAGCGCCGCAGCCGACCGAGCCCGCGCCCGGTCGGCGTCTGCCGCTGCTCTCCTGAGAAGGCGCCCAGTGCGCGCCGCCGAGCTGGCGGACGTCCCGAAGGCTCGTCCGCCTCTTGTCGGGTGCCGTGGACCGGGGCCCCGGCTCGCCCCGGCTCACCTGGGATCGCGATGGTGTGGCCGTCTCGACGAGCTGCCGTCGCGGCGGGCCGATGCCGCTCAGTCCGTGAAGTGGAAGCTGGGCCGAGGCGGCTCGGCCATCCCTGCGCCGATGTGGAAGCTGGGGTGCGGCGGTTGGTTGTAGCCGCCGTTCTGCCAAGAGATGGCCGCGCGGTACTGGGCATCGTGCATGAGCGTGTAGATGCGCTGCTGCGCGGGTTCGGGCGTCGAGTAGATGCGCAGCGTGTTGCCGCAGCGGAACACGACCTCTTCACGCCAGTCGCCAATCAAGTCCGCGCTCAAGGTCGGCACGGACTTGGTGCCGTTGTTCGAGCTGCAGCCTTCGGCGGTGAGGATGCCGCCCTGGCTGTCGAACTGGCGGACGCGGTTCGAGTCGAGCAACTCCCGCGAAGGATCGCCGTCCCACCAGATCAAGAAGTTGGTGGACGAAGGGCGCCCCGTGTAGGGCTGGCCGTCCGTGCCGTGCATCAGATCGGTGGCGTTGGTCCAGGCCTCCGAACCGGGGCTGTTCGGATCCACGTCGGCGGCGACGCCGCGGCCAGGCCCTTCACCCGGCGAGTTGGGGCCCTTCCAGAGGATTTCGCAGGTCGCTGCGTCGCGCATCGAATAAGCGGGTACGCCCGAGGCTTCGTAGGGCATGAACACCTCGAGACCAGGGCGGTCCACGACGTGGTCGGTCACGTGGAGTGCGTCGCCATGCGCGTAGAACGGCACCGAGCAGATGCCTTGGCCGTCGTGGTCGAAGGTTGCCCCACCGTTGATGATCTCCTGGTTCGGATCGTCATCGATGTTGGCGATGCTCATGCTGTGGGCCCCTTTGCCGCCGTAGGCGCCGTTGTTGGGGTGGTCCACCACCCACGCCAGGGTGAGCGCGCCGTCGCGGTAGTTCCAGGCGCTGAAGGTCGTGCGCGTGTACATGCCGCGCCCCATCACCACGCTCGGCCGGCCGGTGTCATCCAAGAAGGCCACGCTACCGACGAAGCGATCGACGCGGTTGCCATAGCCGTCCCCCCACACGGACACGGTACCGCGCGGAACCTGGAACGCCTTGGTATCCAGCTCGGCTCCCGTCAGACCGTCGAACACGGTGATGTACTCGGGGCCGGTCAGGATGTAGCCGCCGGAGTTGCGGTAGTCCGCGTTCGCGTCGCCGATCACCGTGCCGACGCCGTCGACCGTGCCATCGGCGGTC
>DATIDO010000192.1:0-6803 GCA_035456245.1 Polyangiaceae bacterium | reverse complement strand
ACCGTCGTCGTCTGCGCGCTCACCACCAATCTCCACCGCGCGAGCGAGCCCGGCACCGTCCTCCTCGATCCGGGCGAGGGCGATCTACCCAAGCAGAGTGTGGTCCTCGCCTCCCAGATCGCTTCGGTCGAGCGGCCCCTGCTCGGCGAGCGAATTGGCGCTCTGTCGAGCGAGCGGGTCGACCAGATCCTCGACGCGCTGCGCTTCTTGCAGGCGTCGTTCTTCCGCAGCGAGGACTGAGCGCTAGCCCGCGTGAGCGATCAGCGCGAAGCCGCAAGCACCCTGCCGGTTGCAGTCTTGCGCTTGGCTAGCTCGCGCACGGTCCCCTGGGCCACCAACTTGCCGCCTTGGGGGCCGCCCTCGGGGCCCAGCTCGACGAGCCAATCCGCCGTGCGGATGACGTCCGGGTGGTGCTCGATCACGACCAGGGTGTCGCCGCGCTCGACCAATCGGTCCAGCACGCCCAAGAGCCGCTCCACATCGGCCAAATGCAGGCCGGTCGTCGGTTCGTCCAAGACGTACAGCGTGGGCTCGTGGCGCGAGCCCGCGCTCAGTTCGGCAGCCAGTTTGAGGCGCTGCGCCTCACCACCGGAGAGCGTGTGCGAGCCCTGACCCAGCGTGATGTAGCCGGCCCCCAGATCGTGGAGCACCTGGAGCGGGCGAATGATGCGCGGATGCGCCGCGAAGACACGCGCGGCATCCTCGGCCGACAACTGGAGCACCTCGCCGATGTTGAGCCCGAGGTAGCGAACGTCGAGCGTGCGCTCCTCGAAGCGCAGCCCGCCGCAGGCCGGACAAGGCGTGACCACGTCGGGCAGAAAGCTCATCTCGTGGGAGAGCACACCCTGACCTTCGCAGGTGGGGCAGCGCCCCCCGCCGGCCGAATTGAACGAGAAGCGCGTCGCGGTGAACCCACGCGTGCGCGCCTCGGTCGAGCGGGCGAACAACTGGCGCAGTTCGTCGAAGATGCCGAGGAAGGTAGCGGGCACGCTGCGTGGCGTGCGCCCGATGGGCGATTGATCGACGGCCAGCGCGCGACGAATGGCGTCGTAGCCGAGCAGCGCCTCGTGGTGTCCGGGGGCGGCCCCCACCCGCTCCAACTTGCGACGCAGCGCCGGCAGGAGCACCCCGCGCACCAGGCTGCTCTTGCCCGAGCCGCTCACGCCCGCGACGACGCTGAGCCGCCCGACCGGGAACTTCGCGTCCACCCCTGCCAGGTTGTGCATGGTGGCGCCGCGCAGCTCCAAAAATTGCTGGGCCGACGGCAGCGGCCGCGGCGTACGACCCAAACGACGGTTGCGCAGCGCGCGTCCCGTCGGTGAATCGGCGCTCTCCAGTACCGCGTGGGGACTCCCCGAGGCCTGCACGTGGCCACCACCCGAACCACCAGCCGGCCCCAGATCGATCACGTGATCGGCAGCCAGGATGGCGTCCTCGTCGTGCTCGACCAGCAGCACGGTGGAGCCGGTCTCCACCAGCCGACGCAGGTTGCCCAGCAGGCGGCCCGTGTCGCGCGGATGCAGACCGATGGTGGGCTCGTCCAGGACGTAGAGCGCACCCGTGAGCCCGGCACCGAGCTGGGCAGCCAAGCGGAGGCGCTGCAGCTCGCCACCGGAAAGCGTCCCAGCGTCGCGATCGAGCGCCAGATAGTCGAGGCCCACCTCACCCAAGAACACCAGTCGGCGCTCCAACTCGGCCACGATGGGCCGCGCGATGGGTGCCAATTGCTTGGGGAACTTCCAGCCGGCCACGGCCTGCCGCAGCTCCAACACGGAGAGCCGCGTCAGCTCCGGGTAGGTCACATCCAAAAGCCGCACGCGCCGCGGGAAGGGTGCCAGACGGGATCCGCCGCACTCCTTGCACAGCGGACGCGGCTCGCTCGTCGTCTTCTTCCCGCGCGTCTTCTCCTCGGGGACGCGGCCGGTGCCTTCGCAAGCTGGGCACTGACCCTGGGCGGTGTTGAAGGAGAACCAGCGCGGATCGACGTCGCCGACGGCGAAGCCGCAGTCGGGGCAAGCGCCGCCGAGTGAGATGGTCCGCTCCTCGCCGGGGCTCCACAGCACCGCATTGCCTCGCCCCCAACGCAGAGCTTCGGCCAGCACGGCCGGCTCCAGCTGCGCGAAGGTGAGCTCCTCGGCGATGACCAGATCGAGATCGTGTTCCTTGGTCTTGGCCAGCCGGGGAGGCGTATCCGTCCCGACGCGCTTGCCGTCTGCGACTGCCCAGGCAATGCCACCGCGCGCCGCCGAGCTGAAAACGTCCAGGTAGGTCCCCTTGCGGCCGCGCACGACCGGAGCGCGCAGCTCACCGCTGCCCGGCATCGTGCGCGCCAGAGACAGCAGCTCTTTCTCGCTGATGCGCCCGATCGGTCGATCGTGCGTGGGACAATGCGGCACCCCCAGCTTGGCGTAGGCCAGGCGCAGGTAGTGGGCGACCTCGGTCACCGTGGCAACGGTGGAGCGTGCGCCGATCCGCGTGGTGCGCTGTTCGAGCGCAATGGACGGAGGCACCCCCGTCACGGAGTCGACGTTGGGTCGCGGCAGCGTGGGCAAGAAGCGCCGCGCGTACGGGGTCAGCGTCTCCAAGAAGCGCCGCTGGCCTTCGGCAAACACGACGTCGAAGGCCAGCGTGCTCTTGCCCGAACCGCTCGGCCCGGTCACGACCGTCAGCTGTCCGTGCGGGATGTCCACGCTCACGTCGGCCAGCGTGTGCTCGCGTGCCCCACGCACGGAGAGAATCGCGGGGCGCGCTTCCTGAGGCAGGCTCGGGCGCGCCACCGTAGCGCCACGCCCCAGCCAGGAGGCCAGCGCTCGACCGGTCGAGGTCTGCTCCCGAGCGAGAGCGCGGGGACTCCCGGAAAAGACGAGCCGTCCTCCCTTCGAGCCGCCCCCGGGCCCCAACTCGACCACCGCGTCCGCAGCCATCAACAGGCCCAGATCGTGATCGACGCACACGACGCTCCCGCCTGCGCGCACCAACACTCGCAATGCCTGCACCAGCCAAGCGATTTCATCGGCGTGCAGCCCGGCGCTCGGCTCGTCGAGGACGTAGAGCGCGCTCTTGCCCGGTGACGCCAAGGCGCGTGCCAGCTTGAGGCGTTGGGCCTCACCACCGGAAAGAGTGGAGAGAGGCTGACCGAGCCGAACGTAGGCGAGTCCCAAGCTGGCGAGCGGCGCCAACGCACGACGGATCGCCGCGCTGTCGGCGAACAGCTCGAGCGCCTCGGCCACCGTGAGCTCGAGCATATCGGCGATGGTGCGGCCACGATGCTTCACGGCCAGCACTTCGTCCTTGAACCGCCGGCCCGAGCAGACCGGGCAGACGAGAGAAACATCGGCCAAGAACTGCATCTCGACCGTCTCGTAGCCTTCGCCCGAGCACGCCTCGCAGCGACCACCGGCCACGTTGAACGAGAAGTGAGAGGGGCCGAAGCCCAGCCGCTCGGCCTCGGGCTCGGCGGCGAATGCCTTGCGAACCGCATCCCAGGCCTTCGTGTAGGTCGCAGGGTTACCGCGCGAAGTACGCCCGAGCGGCGATTGATCCACGAGCTCGACGCTCTCGATGCGCTCGATGCCTCGAGCCGAAGCGTGACGGCCCGGCGCTTCCACGTCAGCCACTCCCAGCTGACGCGCGACCGCGCGGTACAGCACGTCGACCACCAAGCTCGATTTGCCCGAGCCACTCGGGCCGCTCACCATCACCAGCTGACCGAGCGGAACGTCGACGTCGACGTTGGCCAGGTTGTGCTCGGTGACCCCGCGCAGCTCGATGCGCCCACTGGCGGGCCGCGCCGGTACCTCGGACCAGGCGGGTGCCTGCAGGGCCCGGGCGGTCGCACCCGAAAAACGAAGCGCCGCCGGCACGTCGCCGTCGAACACGATCGTACCGCCGCGCTCGCCCGAGGCCGGGCCCAGCTCAATCACCCGATCCGCGCGCTCGATGACCAGCGGCTCGTGTTCGATGACGAGTACGGTGTTTCCGCGCGCCGAGAGCTCGGCGATCAGATCGCAGAGCGGGCCGATGTCGCTCGGATGCAGGCCCACCGTCGGTTCGTCCAGGACGAACATGGCGTTGTGCAGCGACGTCCCCAGCGCAGCCGTCAGCGTGACGCGTTGAGCTTCACCCCCGGAGAGCGTGCGGGCTTGACGATCCAGCGACAGGTAACCGAGGCCGACACGCGACAGGTAGGAGAGCCGTGTGCTCAGCTCGCGTACCAGGAGCTGACCGTGAGGCGTGGCTGGAGCCAGTTGCTCCAGACGCTCGAGGAGTTCGCCCACCTCCAGCCGATGCCAGGCCGCCAGATCGAGCCCACCCAAGCGATAGGTGAGCGCCAGCTCGTTCAGGCGCGCGCCGGCGCAGACGGGGCACGGATCGTACGAGCGAAAGCGCGCGAGGAACACGCGCACGTGCATCTTGTACGTCTTGGTCTCGAGCCAAGCGAACCAGGGAGCGACCCCCGGGTAGTCGCTCTTCTTCTTTCCGCGCCGGGGTCCGCCCTGCAACACGGCGCGACGCTGGTTCTCGTCGAGCTGGGACCAGGGGACGTCGAACGGGATGTCGTTGTCCTGGCAGAACAGCGCCAGCTGCTTGCGTTCCCAGGCGGCCGAGTCACCGCGCCAAGGTCGCAGGGCGCCCGCCTTCAGGCTCAGCCTGTCGTCGGGGATCACCTTCGCCCAGTCGATGCCGAGAATGCGCCCGAAGCCACGGCAATTGCCGCAGGCGCCGAGCGGCGATTCGTAGGAAAAATAGCCGGGACGCGGCGGAGCGAGCGGCCGCATGCAGTCGG
The DNA here is from genome assembly GCA_035456245.1 of Polyangiaceae bacterium. Classification (GTDB taxonomy): domain Bacteria; phylum Myxococcota_A; class Polyangia; order Polyangiales; family Polyangiaceae; genus NIC37A-2. The sequence goes on along the minus strand of DATIDO010000192.1, from coordinate 2,017 downwards.
GGCACGACGAGCCGAGCCGCAGCTTCGTGGGTTCGCCATCGCCGAAGACCAGCACCTCGGCGGAGCGAGCGAAGGCGGCTTCGAGCGCCTCGGCCAGGCGCCCCGCCGAGCCCCGCTCGGCCGCCAAGCGATCGAGCACGACGTGAACGACCCCTGCCTTGGCCGCTAGCGACGGCTTCAAGCCGTCGATCTCGTAGACCTCGCCACCGCACACGACGCGGCGGTAGCCCTCGCGCGCCAGCTCTTCGACCAGCGCCAGGTAGTCCTCACGCGAGGCCACGGCCCGCGACACCGTGACCAGGATGCGCTGACCGGCGCGCAGAGCGAGCACGCGCTCCAGGGCGCCGCGCACGTCCAGCTCGACGGCAGGTAGCCCGTGCTCGGGGCAATGAGCCACGGATTCCTTGGCGAACAGGCCCGCCAGGTAGGGCTCGAGATCGGCCATCGTGGCGACGGTGGAACGCGAGCTCTTCACCGGTGCGCTGCGATCGACGGCGACGCCTGCCCCCACCGGCTCGAGCGCGTCCATCGGCGGGCGCTCCAGCCGCTCCAAGAACTGGCGCGCATACGGACTGAAGCTTTCGACGAAGCGGCGCTGCCCCTCGGCATACAGGGTATCGAGCCCGAGCGAACTCTTGCCGGCGCCCGATACGCCCGTGAGCACGACCACCTCGCCGGGGCGCAGGTCGAGATCGACGCCGCGCAAGTTGTGGATCCTCGCCCCACGAAGGCGCGTCGCCAGCATGGCCGGAGCATGGCGCCTCCCCTTGCCCTGCACCAGTCTGCCGCTTAGTTTCCGGGTCCCATGTCGAAGGGGGAGTCGAAAGCCGACAAGAAGGGCGCCGCGCTCACGGGCGATCGCGTCCTCGCGACCAATCGGCGCGCCAGCCACGACTACGAGTTGGGCACCCGTTTCGAGGCGGGGCTCGCGCTCATCGGCAGCGAGGCGCGGTCCCTGCGCGAGACCGCGCCGGGGCTGGCTGACTCCTGGGTCGACATCGACAAGAGCGGCGAGGCCTGGGTCATGGGCTTGCGCATCGCCCCGCTGAAGCACGCCGCCTTCGGGCACGGCGAGGTGCGCCCGAGGAAGCTGCTCCTGCACCGGGTCGAGATCGACAAGCTGCGCATGGCCCTGGAGCGCGAGGGCATGACGCTCATCCCCACCAAGATCTACTTCAAGGCCGGCCGCGCCAAGCTGGAGATCTCGGTTGCCCGCGGCAAGAAGCACTACGACAAGCGAGCCAGCATCAAGGCCCGGGACGCCGATCGTGAGGCAGCCCAGGCCATGCAACGGGGTCGCAAGGACTACTGATGGACCGAGCCCAGATGGTACTGGCGAGCGGAGAGCCCGCGCGGCTCCTTTCACTGGATGGTGACAAGGCGACGGTCGAGTCACCCATCGCCTTCCCGCCCGGCGCAACGCTCACCTGCATCGTGTCGAACGAAGGCAATCGGCTGGGCGATTTCCAGGTGAAAGTGAACCGCTGCCGACGCGTTGGTGAGGTGTTCCACGTCGACGGTCGCCTGCGAAACGCCGTCCGCGAGGTGCGGGCTGCGCTGCCCAGCCTGGTCGCCGGAGCCGAGGGATGAGCGAAGCGCCCCGGCCATCGCGCGGCCCCCATGCCCCGATGCCCGAGCGGCCTCCCGAAGCGTGGGACGCGCTGCTGCGTGTCGTCGAATGGACCGCACGGCCCATCGATCGCTTCCTGCACGTCGAGGCCTCCAGCGGCATCCTGCTGCTGCTCGCCGCCGCCATCGCGCTCGCTTGGGCGAACTCGCCTTGGCAGCACACCTACCACGCCCTCTGGCACACGGCTGTCGGGCTGCGCCTGGGCCCCTGGGCCTTCGAGCGCCCGCTCGAGTGGTGGATCAACGACGGCGCGATGGTGATCTTCTTCTTCGTGGTGGGCATGGAGATCCGCCGCGAGATGCACTGTGGCGAGCTGTCGACGCTTCGTCGTGCGCTGCTCCCTGGCGCCGCCGCGCTCGGCGGCATGATCGCCCCCGCGCTCATCTA
>DATIDO010000191.1:0-11380 GCA_035456245.1 Polyangiaceae bacterium | reverse complement strand
CCCCGCGGTGGCCCTGGGCCTACTACTCTCGACCCAGGCTTGCGCGCCGCGCGCCGCCGCTCCACCCGAAACGCCCACTGCGGCGCAGCCCGAGGCCGAAGAGCCTCCGGCCGAGACGCCGCCGAGCGAGACCGCGCGGCTCGCGCCCGATCAGGTCGCGGGGCCCCCCGCCGCTTCGTGTCCACAGCCCGCCCCCGTCGCCGAGCGCCGCGCGTGCGCTGATTTCCGCGTCCACCTGGCGACCGCGCTGGGCCTCGATCCCGCGGCCCGAGATGCCACGCTCGCCGAGCTCGAGAGCTGTGACGAAGTGCCTGACGGCTTCGTCCGAGCAGTCCGTGCCGAGCTGGCTCCGCTCGGCTGCGCCGATGCACTGGCCGCTCCCTGGCTCGACGAGCACGAACCGCGCGCGCCCTACTTCGACACGCTGCTCGCGCTCGGCCTCGCAGGTCGGCTCGAGCGCTTGGCTCGCACGCCTCCTTCCCTCCCCGCTGGCCGCGACAAGGCGGCGCTGCAGGAGTACTTCCAGAGTTCCCTCTTCCCGTGGATCGAGGCCCAAGCAGGCGCCATCCAGGCGGCGGCCCAACGGGGCGCCGCCCTTCGCGGCTACGACCGCGGTGTGGTCGCCGTGGCCGCTGGCACGGCGGACATGCGCTTCGTGGAGATCGCGCGCGCGGTCCCCATTCCCACCGAAATGGCGGCGGACCGCGAGCTGGCCGACATCTACTACGGCGGCCTGGATGAGGCGCTCGAGCCCCGCAAGGCGCGTGGTCGGGACGCTGCCCTGGTCGGCTTGCTCGAGCTGGCCCGCGTCGGCGTCCACCACGATCGGCGAGTCGACGATGCGCGCGCGTTGATCGCTCGCGTCTACGGCGGCAGCCGCATGACGGCCCTCGATGCGCTGCTGGTCCCTGCGCTGCCAGCCCTGGACGCCGCCGACGCCGACGCTCGCATCGCCGCCGCGTTGCCCTCTCCGTATACGTCGAGCTTGCTCGGCGCCATCGATTGGACGCCCGCTCTGATCCGCGCGGCTCTCGAGCGTGGTCTGCCTGTCGCCCTCGACCGCCAGCTTCAGTCCGCGCCGGACGCGGCCTCTCGCTATCTCTACGCCCGAGCGCACCTGTCCAGCGGCCTCATCTTCTTCCGCCGCGAGGACTTTCAGACCGCCGATACGGAGCTGGCTCGCCTGGCGCAGCTCGCCGAGCTGCCGGCTGATCTGCGCGCCGACGTCGGCCTGTGTCGCGCTCTAGCCGTCGCTCTCTCCGCCGGTCCGGCCAACTCGATCGAGTTGATCGCCAAGGGGCCGCGCTTCGCCGACGCGCTCGGCAACCTGTCGCTCTTGGATGGCCTGGCGCTGGGCGCCGGCGTGCCTGCGGGGCGGGCCGCGTACGACGCCGCCTTCCTGCGGGAGCTGATCGCCGAGCCGGGCAACACCGCCACCTGGCGTGATCTCTCCGCGCGCTATCAGCGCGCCTCGCAGCTGCTCCGCGGCCCGGAGCAGAAGGCAGCCAAGGAACGCCAGGCCGCGGCCCAGGCCACCTCGCGCGCGGTCACCAGCCGCTGACGCCAGTCGGCACGCGCTGAGCCTTCAGGGGCAGCAGCTCGAGTTCCAGCCGACACCCACGTCGCGGTTCTTGCACCCGTCGGCCTTGCCCACGGCGTTGCGCGCGAGGTGCTCGCCCCCTGCGTAGCGGTAGGCATGCGGGCGACTGGGCTGATTGGTCGCGCAATCCGCGTCGACCTCGGGGCTGCGGCTGCGCGACACCGCACTCAGATCCAGATCACTCGCACCGGCTTCACCCGCGATGCGCTCCCGAACGCAGCCATGACCCGGCTGCTCGTGCGTGCCCGCCGGGCAGCGCTCCGTTTCGTTCGGCTTGGCGCAGCGCACGCCGTTCCAGGCGAGACCACCCCCGCATTCGACCTCGTCGATCCCGAAGCGACACCTTCCCGCAGCTTCCTGGCCGTACGGGCACTCGGCACCGGGCAAGCTGGCGACGCAGCGCACGCCCAGGTGCGAGCCGTTCTTCTTCGGATCCTCGCGGTTGCGCAGCGTCGGTGACAGCCACTTTTCGAAGCGGCGACTCCAGCCACCGCCTTTGACGATCCGACGAGAGCCGCCCTCGGCCGGCCACGGATGCGCAGAGAACGGCGTCTCCGTCCACTCCCAGACGTTGCCCGCCACGTCGTACAGACCGAAGGCGTTGGCGGCGAAGCTCTTCACCGGACAGCTCTGGTGGTTCTTCCAACACAGACGCTCATCGGCTGGGCCCGAGCCCCAGGGGAACTCCCGCATCTCGGCGCCGCCGCGCGCCAGGTACTCCCACTCGACCTCGGTAGGCAGGCGCCCGCCCAGCTCGGTGCAAACGGCGGTGGCTTGCTCGTAGTCGATGCAATTGATCGGGTGGTCGGCGCGGCCCTTGGCGCTCGAGTTGCAGGTCTTGTTCGTGCTGTCCACGCCCCGGCAGTGGCCAGCCTTCACGCAGGCCTCGAACTCGGCCACGGTGACCTCCGTGGGCGCCGCGCAGAAGGCGGCCACCCGCGTACGAAAGCGCGGGTTCTCCTCGTTCTCGTAGGTCTCGTGAGCGTTCCCGACCCAGAACGCGCCGCCGGGGATATTCACGAGCGGCGCCGGACAGGCCGTTCCGGAAGGTGCGCGCGCTGCGGAGGCTGCTGCTGGCGCTGCGGAGGCTGCTGCTGGCGCTGCGACGGACGGCACTGCGGCGGGCGCTGCAGGCGCTGACTGCTCCGCTGCTGGAGTGGGCCCTGGGCTAGGCCCTGGGTTGGGCCGCGCCTGGTCCTGGTTCGCGTCCTGGCGCCCGCAGCCGCACAGGAACACCACGCTCGCGAGGACCCATCTCGTCATCACGGCGCGCAGGCTACTGGGATTGAGCGCCTCGTCGAGAGTCGAGCAGGTGGGCCCGGAGGGCAGGCTCGAGCCAGTTGGACTGGCGAAGGCTCGGTCGGGGGTCGCGGGTGAAACGGGACCGGGGCCCGATCGACTTGCGATCTGCCCCGGTCTCCGCTGCCTGGGACGAGCTGCGCTCGAGAGCACAGCCCATCCTTCCGCCTGCGCTCTAGATGCCGAACGGCACGACTGCCGAAGTGCGCGAACCGGCGACGATCTCGCAGAGCGCCTCGGTCAGCTGCTCCAACTCGCCGTGCGTGTTGTAGAACGCCAGCGACGGCCGCACGGTGCTCTCCAGGCCGAAACGTCGCAGGATCGGCTGAGCGCAGTGGTGACCACCGCGCACGGCAATCCCCCGCTTGTCCAGCGCCTGGCCGATGTCGGCCGTCGAGTGCCCCTGGACGACGAACGAGAGCACGCCTGCCTTCTCGGCCGCCGTACCAATCAGCCGCAGGCCCGGTACTTGCTGCAAGAGCCGCGTTCCGTAGACGAGCAGTTCGTGCTCGTAGGCGGCGATGCGGTCCATGCCCAAGCTCTGCACGTACTCGATGGCAGCGCCCAGGCCCACCGCGTCGGCGATGTTACCGGTCCCCGCCTCGAAGCGGTGAGGCGGCGGCTGGTAGACGGTGCGCTCGAAGGTGACGTCCTGGATCATGTTGCCGCCCCCTTGCCAGGGCGACATTTCGTCGAGTGCCTCGGCCGTGCCGTAGAGCGCGCCGATGCCCGTGGGGCCGAAGACTTTGTGTCCCGAGAAGACGTAGAAGTCCGCGCCCAACGCGTTGACGTCCACCGGCATGTGCGAGACCGCCTGCGCGCCGTCCACCAGGACCCGAGCGCCCACGGCCCGCGCCATCTGCACCATCTGGGCAGCCGGCGTGACCGTACCGAGGGCATTGGAGACCTGGGTGAAGGACACGATCTTGGTGCGCGGCCCGAGCAGCTTGGCGTACTCGCCGAGCAAGATCTGACCGCTGTCGTCGACCGGCGCGACGCGCAGCTTGGCGCCCTTCTTCTCGGCCAAACGCTGCCAGGGCACGATGTTGGCGTGGTGCTCCAGATGGCTCACCACGATCTCGTCGCCCGCGCCGACGTGCGTCTCACCCCAGCCAGCTGCGACCAGGTTGATGGCCTCGGTAGCGCCACGAACGAACACGATGCGCTCGCTCGAATCGGCGTTGAGGAAGCGCTGAACCGACTGGCGCGCCTTCTCGTACGCGTCCGTCGAACGGGCCGCCAAGGCGTGCGCCGCCCGGTGGATGTTCGAGTTCTCGTGTTCGTAGAAGTAGCGCAGCCGCTCGATCACCACGCGCGGCTTCTGCGTCGTGGCGGCGTTGTCCAGCCACACCAGCTGTCGGCCGTTCACGCGCTCGGCGAGGATCGGAAAGTCCCCGCGAACGCGCGCCACGTCGAACTGAGCGCTCGGCGACGTCCAATGCGGAACGTGAGCGCCGAACGCACCCGGATCGGTGCGGAGACCGCTCGGCACGGGAGCCGAGGGCCCCAGGGCACTGCTAAGCGAGGCTGGCTGGGTGGTGTCGAGCGAGCGAGCGAACTCCAGGAAGTAGTACGCAGCGCCACCGGCATCACCGCCATCACTGGGAAGGCCACTCGGAATGCCTCCGCCACCCGGAATGCCCGGGATGGCCGGAATGGCCGACGGACCAGGCACGCCACCGGGAAGACCGGGGATGCCGGGCGAAGCGGAGAAACTGGACGAACCCGGGATACCGGGACCGGGCAGACCCGGGAAACCGGGCACACCAGCCAAGCCCGAGACACCGGGCAAGCTCGACCCGCCGGGCAAGGCCGACGGAGTGGGAACGCCCGAGGCTCCTGGCAGTCCGGACTGAGCCGGCACAGCCTGGCTCGAACCAGGTACAGCGTGGCCCTGGACGCCCTGACCCGGCGCGGCTGCGCCCACCACGCTCGACGAGTCCGCGAGAGAGGGAGCACCTTCGGGTGCTCCCTCCGCCCAACTGCGGAACATCTCACTGGCGATGCGGGTCAGGACCGCGGGATCGAACGGACCGCTTCCATCAGCCGTACTCATGGTACTTGCCGATTTCGACGTTCTCGAGCACCGCCAACGCGTCGTCGGTCAGCACTGCCAGAGAGCAGTACAGCGAGACGAGGTAGGAGGCGATCGCGCGATCGTTGATGCCCATGAAGCGGACCGAGAGGCCCGGCGTCTGCTCGCCCGGAAGGTTGGGCTGGTAGAGGCCCACCACGCCCTGACGGCTTTCACCGGTGCGAACCAGCAGGATCTTGGTCTTGCCGTCCTTGATCTCCACCTTGTCCGACGGGATCAGCGGGATGCCACGCCAGGTCAGGAACTGAGATCCGAACAGCGAGACCGTTGGTGGCGGAACGCCACGGCGGGTGCATTCCCGTCCGAAGGCCGCGATAGCGCGCGGATGAGTGAGCAGGAAGCCCGGCTCCTTCCACACCTTGGTCAGGAGCTCGTCCAGATCGTCCGGCGTGGGCGGACCCTTGCGCGTCGAGATGCGCTGGTCGGGGCCGACGCTCGAGAGCAGGCCGTACTCGGCGTTGTTGATGAGCTCGCTCTCCTGACGCTCCTTGATCGACTCGATTGCCAAGCGCAGCTGCTCGCCGATCTGGCTGTAGGGGCTCGAGTAGAGGTCGGAGACGCGCGTGTGCACGTCGAGCACGGTGTTCACCGCGCTCAGCATGTATTCGCGTGGATTGTCCTCGTAGTCGACGAAAGTCTGCGGCAGCTCGCGTTCGTCACGGCTGGAGCAATCGACGCTGATTCCGCTCCCGTCCTTGACGCGGTTGAGACGGTAGATGCCCGCTTCCACCGGCACCCACTGGAGCAGCTTGGTCAGCCAGCGCGGGGTGATCGAGCCCATTTGCGGGCGCGTCTTGGTCGCGTTGGCTAGCTGTCTTGCAGCGACATCGCCCAGTGCGGTCTGGGTCTCGTTCTGGTTGGCCATTTGGTCTTCTTTTTCCTGGGAGAGGTGACTTCACCACTCCCACTGGATAGCCCTGCTTAGCCGATCGAAATCGAGCTTCTCAAGTGGCTTCGTAAGGTCACGGACGATTCGTCCGTTCGACCGGACGGCAGGAATCCTGCGACGGAGTCAGTAGCCGAGGTCGAGCGAATCACTCGACTGACTGACCTCGATGCTGCGCGTGAGCGCAAAGCTTGCGCCCCAGAAATGCGCGCGCCGAACCAGCCTGAATCAGCTGAATTCCGGTCGATATGCTGCGCACCCGACACAGTCCTCGCTGCCATGGCGAGAGCGTTTCGTGAGTGGCGCAGAGGCTCAGGTGGTTCGAGGAAACACGAGCACCAGGAACAACTGGGCCTCGCTGGCCTCGCTGTTGAACAGCTCGTGCTCGACGTCCGCCGCAAAGACCAGCGCATCACCGGCCTCCAAGTCGTGCCGCTTGCCGCCGAGCAGCACCGTCACCCTGCCGCGAGCCACGACCAGGTTGGCTGCAGTTCCGGCCGGGTGGGCCGGCTGCCGCTCGTTCACGCCGGGGCGGAGGAGCAGCTCGTAGAACTCGGTCTGCGGGTGACGCTCGCGGGGGAAGAGCGCCCGAGATTGAAAATCGCCGCTGGACGACGCCAGCACCCGCGACTCGTCCCGGCGCAACAAGACCGCTTGATTCGACGCGCTCGGAGTGAGCAGGGAGACGAAGGACAGATCGAGCGCGCGCGCGATCTTCCAGAGGATCGTGATGGTGGGCGTGCTCTGCCCCAGCTCGATCTGCCCGAGCATGGCGCGGCTGACGCCCGAAGCGCGCGCCAGGCGCTCCAGCGAGAGACCTCGCTGGAGGCGCAAGCGACGCAGGTTGCGACCGACGGTCGCGCGCAGGTCTAGCTCGGGAGCCTGTCCGTCGAACTCACCGGACTCTGCCGGTTCGTCCAGCAATGGAGCACTGTTGGCCACGCCTTGCATTTTTCCTCTCGCGCGCTCGTCGGTATCGGCCATCCAGCTCAGCTACGGGCCGGCAGTTTGGTGAGCCGCAGGTAGGGCTTCACGGCCCGGAAGCCCTGCGGGAAGCGCTGGGCCAGCTCGGCCGGATCTTGCAGGGCCGGAACGATGACGACCTCGTCGCCATCCTTCCAATCGGCGGGCGTGGCGACCTTGTGGTTGTCCGTCAGCTGGAGCGAGTCGATGACGCGCAGGAGCTCGTCGAAGTTGCGTCCCGTGCTGGCGGGGTAGGTCAGCGTGAGCCGGATCTTCTTGTTCGGATCGATCACGAACACGGAGCGAACCGTGAGCGTGTCGTTCGCCTCCGGATGGATCATGTCGTAGAGGCTCGAGACCTTGCGATCGACGTCGGCGAGGATCGGGAAGTTGAGGGCCTGACCCTGCGTCTCCTCGATGTCACCGGCCCAACGCTTGTGCGAGTCGACGTCGTCGACGCTCAGCGCGAGCACCTTCACGCCTCGCTTCTCGAACTCACCCTTCAGCTTGGCGGTACGCCCGAGCTCCGTCGTGCAGACGGGGGTGAAGTCCTTGGGGTGCGAGAACAGAACCCCCCAACTGTTTCCCAACCACTCGTGGAACGAGATCTTGCCGATCGTGGAGTCCTGCTCGAAGTCCGGAGCGATGCTGCCGAGGTGCAATCCCATGAATCCAATTCCTTTCAGGTGGGAACGGCTTTCTACCATTCCCGATGTCTTAGTCAATACAATCTAGAGGCTTACTAGACTGATAAGAAAAGCCAAGAAATCCAGCCGGCTGCTCGATTCAGAAGCGGGCCAGGTTGGCCTGAATGGTGGCGCGACGCGCCACCCTCTCCGCTTCGAACCAGCGTGCCGGACTCGGGTCCAACTCTCGCACACGAGCGAGCGCGTCCGCTATCGCTTCCGGACTCTCCACTCGAGCAGCAGCGAGTAGCCACAGCCGCGCCGCCTCGCGCGCCACACTCGGCAGAGGCTGTTCGGCCCGAGCAGCGCGCTCGAGCCAAGGCAACGCCAGCTCCGGCTGCTCCTGAGCCCACAGCATCCGGCCAGCCAAGTACGCCGCCAAGGGTTCCTCCGCCGCCAGGCCGAGCACTCGGCCGAGCGCCAACCCTGCTTCGACTCCACTCCCCGGCCCCACCAACACCGCGCGCACCGCTTCGCCTATTGGCTCCTCGCGCAGCACCGCCCACGACCGCACCTCGAGCTGGCGCGCGGCCGAGAGCCCCGGCGTATCGGCGAGCGCTCGCTCGTAGTCCTGTCGCGCTCCCGTGCGATCGCCGCGCGACCAACGAGCATCACCCCGACGCTCCAGCACGGAACGCCTCATCCACGGCGAGAGACGCGCATCACCGAGCAGCTCCGTCGCGCGCAGCTCGGCGCCGCGCGCGTCACCTTCGAGCAGCAAACAGCGGGGGGCCAGGGCCTGCAGCTCGAAGCGCTCGCCGTCGATCTGCAAGATCTCGCGCGCCACATCGGCCGAAGCCTCCGCATCCAGCGGGCACAGCTGCTCGCATTGGCTCGACAGGCGGTCCACCAAGTGAGGGCAGCGCCTGGCGAAGATGGCCTTCCCCGAGAATCTCTGTGCCGCTTCGGCCAGGACTTCCGGCGCGGGCTTCACCCGATCGAGTACGGCCGAGTAGCGCCGCGTGAGTTCGGCGAGACCGAGGCCCGTAGCTTCCTCGAGGCTCTCCCCGCCATACCAACGTCGCAGCGCGCGCCCGCCGAATTGGCCGTGAACGAAGTCGACGAACGCGCCAGCGGCCATGTAGGAGCGCGCGGCCGACTCGCCGAAGAACCCCACCTGGAACATGCGTTCGATGGGTGGCAGCTGACCGAGCTCGCGCATGGCCCGCGCCCATTCGAGCAAGGTGGCGTCCGAGTCTTCCCGCGGCGACGCGGCCACGGCAAAGCCTTCGACGCGGCCAGGATCGGGCCAGAGCCCCCCTAGCCGGCCGGCCACGCGAAAGGGCCCTTGGCCGAACTGGCCGGCGACGACGTGCGCTAGCTCGTGACCGAGCGCGGGATGCGGGAACCCGGCTTCGTGCACGTAGATCTCACCGCGCCATGGCTTGGCGACGTACGTGCGCCCCACCCCCACGGCCTGCGCCTTCGCCGGTTCGTCCGCGAACAGGTACACCCGCACCTGCCGAGGGGCAGCGTCCTCGAAGTACTCCGACAGCTGAACCAGATGCGCGTTGCAGTCGCGCCCCAGTCGCTCGACGCGCCCGCGTTCACTGCGCAACGGGTCGTAGAGCACCTCACAACTCCCCGTAACGGTGCTCCCGCCCAACCGAGCGCTCAAGCTCGCGGCGGTCATGCGGTGGCCGAGCGCGTTGCCCGCCGCCGTGTGGAGAATCGAAGCCAAAACGAGCAGGCCCACCCCGATGAACTGCCCAGCGGACGGGCGCGACGCCCCTCGCCGAACGTCGACGTGCGTCCCGTCGGCGTAGGAGCCCTCGCGGCGCAACCACCGCGCGGCCAGGTACACGGCAGTCACCGTCAGCGCGGTGCCTACGCGGTAGGTGAAGAGCCGCTGGATCGGGTAGACGACCGGTTCGTAGAGCGGTCCAGCAAAGAAGCCGACGTGCGGACTGAAGACGTAGACCGCCGGCGTGAAGTAGAACTCGCCGAGCCCGACGATCACCGACCAGAGCGGGAGCAAGAGCGCCCAACCCAGCCAGGTGAAGCGCTCCGACCAGCGTCGCCGCACGCCACCCGTTCGGCGCCAGTCGGCCACCCACATCGACAGCGCCCCGCCCAACCCGCCGAGGGCCGTCCCCACGCACGCCCCTCCCAGCAGGAAGGCCCAACCGTCGAGCGGCTCACAAACCCCTCCTATCAGGCCATGCACGCCCGCCACCACGGCGACGGCCAGCGCATGCCAGCCACCCACGGTGGCGCCGAGTCGCGCACAAGCGTCACCCGTCCAGCTGTCTCCGTCCGCGAGGCGAGTCAGGTGTCGACGCGTCGCGAAGGCCCCGGCGCAGCTGGCCCAAAAGGGCCCGACCAAGCCAGCAACCAAGGCCGCCTCGTAACGGGGCCCCCCCAGCAGCGGCAGGAAGCCGACCGCGAAGAGAACCAGCCCCAACCCGATCGCCGGTCCCCAGCCCTTCACAGCGTTCCCCTCAGGCTCCTCACTCCATTCACCTCAGGCCACCGCATGCTACCCGCAAGCGCATGGCCAACCGCAAGAGCACGGCTACACGCAAGCGCACGGCCACCTCAGGGGTGCAGATTGGGTGCCTGGGGGATTTCCGGTTCTGCGGCCGCCGCGCTGGGCGGTGAGAACACCCACTCCAGCACATCGTCGACGCGGCTCACGTAGCGGATCCGCAGACCTCCGCGCACCTCGATGGGTACCTCGGCCACGTCCGGCTCGTTGCGCTGCGGCAGCACGATTTCTCGCAGTCCCGCGCGATGCGCGGCCAGCACCATCGCCTTCACCTCGTCGACCGGCAGCACGCTACCGCGCAGCGTGAGCTCACCGACCACCGCGACGTCGGAGCGGCAGGCTGCACCGAGCAGCAGCGAGCAGACCGCGCAGAAGATGGGCAGACCCAGCGCCGCGACGTCCTCGACTGCTCGCGCGCGCGGGATGTGCAGATGCAGATCGATGCCCTTCAACCAATCGGGATCGATGTGGAGACGATCGGCGCGCGAGCGCACGAAGGAGACGGCCGTCTGAGCGGCTTCGCTCAACACGGGACCGAGCGAACCGGTCGTGCGGATGTTGCCCTTGCCGGGCATGCGGCTCACCTCGACCAGAATCAGCTCACCACCGGCTCCACTCGCGCCCAAGCCGGCAGCCACGCCCGGCGCCAGCTGCGGCTCGGCCGTTTCCGGCTCGTACTGGGGCGGCCCGAGCAGATCCTCCGTGAGCTGGCTCGTCACTGCGACGCGATCGAGCGTCTGGCCTTCGGCCAGGCGCACCGCCATGTCACGGCAGACGGAGGCGACCACTCGCTCCAGCCCGCGCACACCGGCCTCGCGCGTGTAGCGCTCGATCAGCGAGTCGATGCCGTCGTCGCGGAACTCGAGCTGGTCGGCGGTCAGGCCGTGCTCTTCCATCTGCTTCGGGATCAAGAACGAGCGCGCGATGGAGTGCTTCTCCGTCGGCGTGTAGCCGGGCACCTCGATGATCTCGAGGCGGTCGGCCAGCGGCTCGGGGATGCCCTTCCAGTAGTTCGCGGTCGCCAGGAACGTGACGCGAGAGAGATCGAACGGCACGCCCAGGTAGTGATCGACGAACGAGTCGTTCTGCGCGGGATCGAGCACCTCGAGCAGCGCGGCAGCCGGATCGCCGCGCATGTCCGAGCCCATCTTGTCCAGCTCGTCGAGCACGAGCACGGGGTTGTTGGTCCCGACCTTCTTGAGCGCCTGGATGATGCGCCCCGGCAAGGCACCGACGTACGTGCGGCGGTGGCCGCGGATCTCCGCCTCGTCCCGCACCCCGCCCAGCGCGATGCGGGCGTAACGGCGCCCCATGGCGCGCGCGATCGAGCGACCGAGAGAGGTCTTGCCGACGCCCGGAGGGC
>DATIDO010000190.1:0-2584 GCA_035456245.1 Polyangiaceae bacterium | reverse complement strand
CAGCTGGTCGAGTCGCCACTGACAGACCGCTGGCCAAGGCGGTTGCCAACCCCCGTTCCGAGGTGACCAGGGGGGAGACCAGGGTTCTACGGGCGCGAGGCACGCGCAGCACGAGCAGGCTGTGCGACATCAGCAACCCTCCGGACGGGAGACCAACATGTCCGTTCATACCGAAACGCCAGCCGACACCACCGCGATTCGTCCGTTCACCTTCGAGGCCGCCGACGCGGACCTCGACGACCTGCGCGCGCGCATCGCGGCCACGCGCTGGCCCGAGAAAGAGCCGGTCGACGATCTGTCGCAGGGGGTGCAGCTGGCGACGATCCAGGCGCTGGCGCGCTACTGGGCGACCGAGTACGACTGGCGCAAGTGCGAGGCGCGGCTGAACGCCCTGCCGCAGTTCATCACCGAGATCGATGGGCTCGACATCCACTTCATCCACGTTCGCTCGAAGCACGAGGATGCGCTGCCGCTCATCGTCACGCACGGCTGGCCAGGTTCAGTCATCGAGCAGCTCAAGATCGTCGATCCACTGGCGAACCCGACGGCCCATGGCGGGAATGCGTCGGATGCGTTCCACCTCGTGATCCCGTCGCTGCCCGGCTACGGGTTCTCCGGTAAGCCGGCCACGACCGGCTGGGGCCCCGACCGGATCGCGACAGCGTGGGTAGAGCTGATGACGGGCCTCGGCTACACCAGGTTCGCAGCGCACGGCGGTGACTGGGGCGCGATGGTCTCGGACGTGATGGGCACGCAGGCGCCGCCGGAACTGCTCGGCATTCACCTGACGTGGCCGTTCACGGCTCCCCCGGAGATCGACCAGGCGGTCCAGACCGGCGGCGCGCTGCCCTCGGACCTCTCGGCCGACGAACAACACGCCTGTGAGCAGATGGCCTTCTTCTACGCGCACGACCTGGGCTACGCGCAAGAGATGTCGCACCGCCCGCAGACGATCTACGCACTCCAGGATTCGCCCGTTGGCCTGGCCGCCTGGCTGATCGACCACGACACGCGCAGTTACGAGCTGATCGCGCGCGTCTTCGACGGTCAGACCGAGGGCCTCACGCGCGACGACCTCCTCGACAACATCACGCTCTACTGGCTGACCGAAACGGCAGTCTCGTCCGCGCGCATCTACTGGGAGAACAACAAGTACACGTTCTTCGCACCGAAGAACGTCACCATCCCGGCCGCGGTCAGCGCGTTTCCCGATGAGGTCTTCCAAACCCCGCGGAGTTGGACAGAGCGGGCGTATCCGAACCTCATCTACTACAACAAGGTCGACAAAGGCGGTCACTTCGCAGCGTGGGAACAGCCGCAGCTGTTGTCGGAAGAAGTTCGCGCGGCGTTCCGGTCGCTTCGGAGAGGGAAGTCGTCATGAGCGTGAAGAGCAAGGTCCTGAGGTCCGCAGCCACGCTCATGACAGTCGCTGGCGTGATCGGGCTCGGAAGCCTGCCGGCGAGTGCGGCCACGCCGGCGTGCGGCTTGCAGTGCGGCTCAGTCTTCAGCCGTGAGCTGGGCTCGTATGCCGAGCTGAACGTCGTCGAGGATGTGCTCGACGGGTTGGCACAGGTCGGCCAGCCCGTGATCCTGAAGCAGGCCAGCGGTAACGATCCGTCGGAAGACATCATCGCGCACCGCTATTCCATGTCGGCCCTCTACGCCGCCGGGATGGTGTCCGCCGATGTCTTGGCGGCCTATCCCAATCGACTCGGCGTGCAGCAGGAGTACGCGCCCTACGGCGTCGGCACCGGAATGTGTGTCGGTCTAGCGAAGACTGCGTTCCAGAACGAAGGGCTGACATTGCAGCCGTGCGCCACCCCCGGAACGACGGTCTGGATCATCGACCCAGCTCCGTACTTCCCGATCGTGAATGGCTCAACGACCACGTTCGATCGCCCGTTCGCGATGGACCTTCCACAGGATGAGATCGTCAGCGACCAGCAGTTGCTCCAGATTCACGTCCGCCACCTGAAGTTCCTCAGCGACGAGAAGACCTTGCCGGACAGCCAGCTATGGGGCTTTCACCAAGGCCCCCTGACCTAGGGCCCGACCATGCGAGCACTCGCTGCCCGGATTTGGAAACGATCGTCTTGACCGAGCTTCCCGACCTCACTCCCCGCTCCGAGGAGCGGCTCCCCGGCCGTGCGGAGCCCGCGGACCCTTCCGCTCTTGCCGCGCTCCTCCGCGAAACAGCCGAGCACCACTACCGCTTCGAGAAGGCGGCGCCCGCGCACGACTGGTGGGACTGGTACGCGGCTTACTTGCGCGCTCGCGAACAAGGAAGTAACCCAGACCAGGCCGACGCCGCTGCCGACCGCTACATGGCGGAGGTAAAGGATGTGGTCGTCAGTACTCCGTGACCGCTCGGCGAGCGCTGCAGGGACGCTTTGCGCACGAAGTAATGGTGCGGCGCGCCGGGAAGGAGCAATCGCAGAACCGGGCGCGCTATACGACTCCGGAGCCCTTCCGCCGGCAGGATCCGAGAAGTGCTGCCATGCTGGCGGCGCGCGCGTGACTTGGAGCCATGAGCGCGGCCGAACTGTTCGCCCGATTGAACAAAGAGTGGCCGGCTGCGGAGCCC